>JANXVQ010000498.1 GCA_025351545.1 Spirosoma sp. | reverse complement strand
CTACATCATTTCGGACAGGTTGGCGATAAAAGGCCGTTCTGGAATAAACAAGGAGAATATAAATAAGCTGAATACTGACTGCAAATAGCCAGGTTATCAGTAATGCAGTAATCACAAAGTGGGAAGGTTTACTCGCTAATGCGTTGATTTTGACTAAAGAGCCAAAGATAGAACAAAAGCAGGAGGGAAGGGCCACCGAAGAACGGAAGGTTTAAGCAACCTATTCCCCGCTTCCTCCTTTCCACCTAGTATCTTTGCCGAATGACATTTTCGATTACTGCCCACGACCCGCAGTCAAAGGCTCGAACAGGAACCCTCACAACGGATCACGGACCTATTCAAACACCGATTTTTATGCCTGTTGGCACGGCCGGGACCGTGAAGGCTGTTCACCAGCGCGAACTCGAAACCGATATCAATGCCGAAATTATTCTGGGTAATACGTATCATCTTTACCTAAGGCCTGGTCTGGACGTGATGAGCCAGGCGGGAGGGTTGCATGGGTTTAACGGTTGGAAACGGCCTATCCTGACCGATTCTGGTGGGTATCAGGTGTACTCATTGTCGAATACCCGAAAAATTAAGGAAGAGGGCGTTACGTTTAAATCGCACATCGATGGGTCGAAACATACGTTTACACCCGAAGGCGTGATGGATATTCAGCGCATCATTGGGGCCGATATTATTATGGCCTTCGATGAGTGTACACCCTATCCCTGCGATTATGAATATGCCCGGAAATCAATGGAAATGACGCATCGCTGGCTTGGCCGATGTATTGATCGCTTCGACTCAACCGAAGGGCTATATGGCTATAACCAAACTTTGTTTCCTATTGTGCAGGGCAGTACGTATGCCGATTTGCGTCGCCAGTCGGCCGAAATGATTGCCAGCAAAGAACGTGAAGGCAATGCTATTGGTGGTTTAGCCGTGGGCGAACCTGCCGAAGAGATGTATGCCATGATCGAGTTGGTAAACGGAATTCTGCCCGCCGATAAGCCCCGTTATCTGATGGGCGTAGGTACACCGGCTAACATTCTGGAAGCTATTGCTTTGGGCGTGGATATGTTCGACTGTGTAATGCCAACCCGCAATGCCCGACATGGCCTTCTGTTTACGACGGAAGGGATCATAAATATCAAAAACGAAAAATGGAACCGTGATTTTAGCCCGATCGACGCGGGTTTAGGCGGTTATGCCAGCACCTTTTATTCGAAGGCATACCTGCGTCATCTAATAAAATCGGAGGAATTGCTCGGCGGTCAGATTGCCAGCCTGCACAACCTGACGTTTTATCTTTGGCTTGTTCGGCAGGCACGGACACATATTGCCGCAGGTGACTTTATTTCCTGGAAAAAAGAAATGGTTATTCGCCTGATGCAGCGGTTGTAAGAAGTGAATTGATAAAACAAGATTCGTGAAGTCTCCTAAATTATTTATTAGGAGACTTTTTCTGTGTTTCACCGTCATACACCCATTCGTAGCTACTGCGAGTTATAAACTGCCTAATCGTACCAACTTTACATGCTTGTGTCGACCGAATCCCGCCCGACGTTATCCACAAATCGCTGGTTGCATTTGCCAACCAATGTGATTATACGGACGCTCTGGCAGGAACGGTATAAAGTGTTACTCACCGCGTTCCTGTTTGCTGGATTTGGTATCGCGATTGCGTTGCTGATAAAGCCGGAATTCCGTTCGGAAGCTCGAATTATGCCCGAAATGAATAATGGATCGGGCGATATACTCAAGCGACTGGCATCGGTAGCTGGATTTGCAGGAGTAGACTTTTCTGACGCAGAAGGCATGGATGCCATTCGCCCGGACTTGTATCCGAATGTGTTGCAGAGTACGCCGTTTATTCTTTACCTTATTGATCAGTCTATCACCACAACTGATGGGCGGTATCAGACGATTGCCCAGTTTCTACTTCCCGATGATGGCCGCTGGTCGTTAAAACAGTTATTGGCGTTTGACAAACCAGACCGAATCACACCATTGCTGGCAAACAAGACTGCTGGCACCGTTCGTTTATCAGTTAGTCAACAGGAATTATCGGACGAAATTAGTGACCGGATTAGTGCCAAATTTGATACCCGTTCGGGCATTATTACCATCGCGGCCAAAATGCCCGATGCCAACGTAGCGGCAGCCGTGGCGCAGCTAGCCATGAATTACCTGACCAGGTACGTGACAGACTACCGTACCGAAAAAGCACGGCAGGATTCACAATTCTATGATCAGCAAGTAGGCAAAGCGTATAAACGCTATACCAGGGCGCAGTTTAATGTGTTTCAGTACAACGATCATCACAGAAATGTTGTGTTGCTGGCCACGACAATGGAGCGGCACAGCCTGGAAGCAGAACTGGCAATTGCCCAAACGATTTATTCTGATTTGTCGCGCCAGTTTGAACAGGCGAAACTAAAAGTACAGGCCCGAATACCTGTTTTCAAGGTGCTCGAACCGCCTAATGTGCCGCTCAGACGAACCTCGCCAAAGCGAACAGGGCTTGTGTTACTTTTTGCTGTGTTGGGGTTGATGCTGGGAATCGCGTATGTGCTGGTCCGGAAAGCTAATCTGGCCGGACGATTACAGGCGATAACAGCCGGTGATCAAGATTGATTGACCACGAAACTATGCCAAACCATCTTAACGAATCCGACGCTTTGCTAAACGCCCTTCGACAGAAAGAAAAACAAATTGCTGTTATCGGTTTGGGCTACGTGGGCTTGCCAATTGCGCTTGAGTTTGCCCGGAAGTTTCGGGTTATTGGCTTCGATAGTAACCCCGATCGTGTGGCTATGTTGCAACGATGTGAGGACCCTTCCCGCCAGTTACAACCCGATGCTTTCGCTAGTGCCGATATTCTCTTCACAGCTGATCCTGATGACCTCAAAAAAGCTCAGTTTTTCGTGGTTGCCGTACCTACGCCGGTAGACGACTACAAAGTGCCCGATCTGAAACCGTTATTGCGGGCCTCCGAAACAATAGGCCGTGCGCTCAAAACGGGCGATTATGTAATTTATGAATCTACGGTTTATCCGGGCTGTACAGAAGATGATTGCCTGCCGCTTCTGGAACGGTTTTCCGGCCTGACTCTGGGTAATAATTTTAAGCTGGGTTACTCGCCGGAGCGCGTTAATCCCGGAGATAAAGTCCGAACGCTCCCTGATATTCTCAAAGTGGTTTCTGGTAGTGACGCCGAAGCCGCTCAAACTATTGCCGAGGTGTATGGCACCATCATCCGGGCGGGTGTTTAT
>JANXVQ010000495.1 GCA_025351545.1 Spirosoma sp. | reverse complement strand
CATCACATAGCCGATAGCCACATAAATGCCTACGTCCGAACAAAACTGGCGCTGACCGAAGTCAATCCGACGATCACACCCTATGAGGAAGGCGAGTGGGCCAAACTGCCTGATTCATTGCTCGACATCGTGCCGTCGCTGGTTATTCTTCAAAATATGCATTTGCGTTGGGTAAATGTTCTTGAGTCGCTTACCGAAACCGATCTACAGCGAATGTACTTTCACCCCGGCAGTCAGCGCACATTTGTACTTGCTGAAGTTATTGCCATGTATGCCTGGCATGGTGAACATCATTACCAGCATGCCTATCGGGTGGCTCAACGGAGCGGTTGGCTGTAAGGCAGAGGGGATGGTCGTTGTCATGGAAACCCGCTTTTGTGAGCGCGTGGTAAACTTTATGCCGATAGATCCCGTTCATTATACGTGAATAAAAGCGGGTTTCCGGCAACGGCCGACCGTCCGCGTTACTCGTATGCAGGAACTCATCATTTTTCTAGTCTTTGCGGTGGCGCTAGGTTATCTGGGTAACCGGGCGTATCAGAATTTCTCGGCCAAAAAGACTGGCTGCGGCAAGGGATGCGGTTGTGCCACTGATGCAAACGCATCAGTCAAAACAGCCGGGAAATGAATATAGGTTTCGTCGATTAACATTTTAAAAGCTGGAATGTTGTTGGTACAATGAATGGTCAGCGAATTACCGAACTTTTTGTTTTGCTCGTTTTTATAATGGGCCTGGATGGATGCCATCGCGTTCGGCCGGATGCGCCCGTTCAGCAGGATTTTGAACCCGCTATTGCCGATCCCGTTTCCTATATGGCCGGGAATCTTACGTTCAACATTCGGGATTTAGAGGCCAAAATAAACAAGTCTCTTTCTACAACACTTGTTCCCGAAACAACCTTCGAGGGTAGGAAAGGGGAAGCCTGGCGATTACGGGTCGAGCGCACAGGCCCCGTGCATATTCGGTACGCCAATCGCCGGGTATATTTTTCGGCTCCGCTACAAGTCTGGTACAGCAACCCCATTGGTCTTCGAAAAAGCAAAAACCGAAAAAGCCGCTCGCTGTGTGCGCTGGCCGTTAATTTTACCAGCCCCATTAGCGTAGGATCTCATTGGCGTTTGGAAACAAAATCCCGATTTGAAGACTATCAATGGACGCAGGAGCCAAAGGTGCATTTATTAGGCCTGGAAATTAATATCAGGAAGATTGCCGAAACGATTCTGGACAAACGAAAAGCCGACATTGAAGCAGCCATTGATAAAGCTGTACATGATGGACTCCGGCTCGATCACGAAGTCGGGAAAGTCTGGCGGGATATCCAAAAGCCGCTTCGGATTGCCAAAGTGCCCGAAAATATATGGTTGCTTCCCAAGCCATTCAGCATTGCCGTTGCCCCCGTATATGGCAATGCGCGCCAGATTACGGTGCCCCTTCAGATTGCCTTTCGGGTTAGAACACGCCTGGGGCCCAAACCAACGATTGACACACTAGAGCGGTTACCCCGACTATTACGACGGCAAAATCTGCCCGATTCTACCCGATTGGAGGTGCTGGCGTTCATTCCGTATGCCGATGTAAATCACGTGCTGGCTCGCACACTGATCAAACAGAGACTTAATCTCGCCGGCGGAAGTGTTGACATTAAAAGTGCTTCGGTTTATGGAAGTGGCCGACAGCTAATTCTGCGGGCTGATGTGAGTGGCACTGTGAAAGGAACGTTATATTTTCATGGAAATCCGCATTACGATACGCTCACCAACACATTGCGAATGGAGGAGGTAGATTTTGATGTAGATACCAAAGAGCACCTGTTTGCCACGGCAGACTGGCTCCTGCACGACCATCTCCGCGATACGATTCAGGCGGCAATGGTCATTCCACTACGCCAGCAGCTTTCTGTGTTACCTGACAAAATAGAAACGGCTTTTGCCAATGCCAAAGTTGGCCAAAAAACGGCGCTTACCATTAACACGTTCCGATTGGTTCCCCAACGTATTATTGTTCGACCCGACGGTGTTCAGGTATTAATCAAAGTGCAATCCAAAGTGGGTGTGAAAATTAAACGGTTGTAGTCAGTAAATGGATAATCTTTAATGAATAATTGGTAATGAAAATAGGTTGACTATCAGGTTGTTATTCACTGTTCATTTATTTATAGTCACCGGGTTATTTGTCTTGCCATTGCCATAAATACCGGCTGGCGGTGGTGCGGTATGGACGCCAGGATTCGGCAATTTCGTGCAGAATTTTATACAACGCTTTGCCCGTCAGACCCTGGGTTTGTTCGGGATAAGCCCGTAGCATTCGCTGCCGGATAACCAGATCATCAATTGGAAAAATATCGGGCCTCTCCAGCACGAACATCAGCAGCATCTCGACTGTCCAGCGCCCCACACCTTTGATTGGTAACAAATACTGAACGACTTCTTCATCGGTCATGGCATTGAGATGCGTCCGGTCAATCGGCTTTTCTAACGAGAACTCCGCGACGCTTTGCAGGTACTTTATTTTCTGGGAAGACAAACCCGCGCTGCGTAATTCGTCCGTAGTTTTGAGCAGCAGAGCGTCGGCCCGGGGATGTCTATCAGGGAAAAGTGCCAGGAACCGGCCAAAGATTGCATCGGCTGCTTTAACCGAAATCTGTTGCGAGACGATGCTTTCGAGCAGGGATAGATAGACGCGGTCCGGTTCCGGTGTACCGGCATAGTCGTTGAAAATCTTGGGTGAAGGCGTTTCGGCAATAATACGAGCCATCACGGGGTCAAGCGCAAGGTGGGTGAGAGCAGGGGAGTCAATCAATAACATACCATGAAAAACAAAGGCGGACCTAATAAACAAAGATAAGCAAGCCCACGGGTTGAGTGCCCGATATTTTACCTTCGAGACGGGCGCTTATAAAATCTCCGGCAACTACTTTAACCGCATAATGTTTATTTTTTGAAATATAGTTAGTCATTAGGGTTATATTTAGGCAAAAATTAGAATAATATGAGTGACCAGGATTTTCAATCCTATGTTGGTTCCTACAAGAGCATTGTGCTTAGGGGACTAGGTGAAAAGTTTCAATTACAAGCACGTAATTTCGAGGTGTTAGTCATTGCCGAACGAGGTGAGTCTATGGGTAACAAGCTTGTTATCAAGACACTTGCTTCTGTTAAGGCTCTTTTAAATAGTGCCCTGACCACGCTTAGCCTGACCAGCGAATTTCGCCAACTACGACCCCATATGGGCGGTTGGGAGCAAGAAATCGAACTGGCCGATTCGTCCGTTAAATTAGGTTCCATCTCCAAAAGAGTCAGCGACCTGATACTTACCCTCATTCCAAGTTAAGTAATTGCGGCACAAGTTTGCCCAAAGGCCCCGGTCTTTTTTGTCAAGCTTGTGCCGCACCTTATCCAGTTGCCTACTTATGAACTGAGTAAGTAAAGCATAAGGAATGAACTCATTGAAATCAATCGTTCCTGGTAACAGTACCAGCGAATTGTTGATTTTTTTTGTTAGTAGACTCCGGTTTATTGACCAGCGATCAGCTCTTTGCTCTTGCCGGTCAACGAAAATATAGAGGCTGCTCTGCCTATCTCTCCACCCGTTTCTGAACGTATCCGGCAACGTCCGGGTGAATTAACCCTCTCGATGAAGAGTGAAAACAGACAGGATACAGATTAAGATACGATTTTCTGAAAATTCAACAACGTGCCGAGTAGTTGCTTTATCTTTGATCCAAAATAAAGCCGTCTGTTGGATGGCTGATTCGGTAAATTATGTCGAAACGCCGACGCCATCGCTCGGCCGAGAAACTGCTCGGCACCTCGCCCGGTACACTCACCTATGTGGGGGAGGAAATC
>JANXVQ010000475.1 GCA_025351545.1 Spirosoma sp. | reverse complement strand
TACGTCGATTCTAAAAGTGGAGTATCCGCCCGGATGACTATTTCGGCTTATGAAAATCTACATTCTTCGGCAGAACGTCGGGCATTGATCAACGGCGAGAAAGAGACGTATGTACGTGTTTCTGACTTGTATGGCGTGGTTCCTGCTATTTGCGGCAAGGTGGAGCTAGTGTATGAAGGCGAGGTTGAAGGCCCGGTTATTGTGGCACAAAACCTGATTGGTAAAGCCATTCGGAACCAGTTTTTAGCGTTTTTTCCGAACCCCGAAAAAGCAAAGAAAGATAAGCGAGGCAATCCATACAAGAAAATTACGGATTGGTTCGGTGACAATAACACAATGGAAATCCTGAACGATCTGACCAATCGCGACTACGAAGCCCGACTACGCACGATTGATGGTCTCGACGATGTGGTTGACCAGTTTCACCCACGTCTGAGCAAACCCGAAAAATTGTTTATGATGGAATTTGCGCTGCACGGGCTGGCCGAACACTCGTTGGTTGGTAAAAAAGCAATGGATACCGGCCTGTCATTTAAAGACTTACTCGGCTCCATGTTTGATCCCGGCACCAAATTTGGCGAAGAGGAAGAAGATGATGAAGACCAGTTTTAAAGTAAGTATTCATGTAAAATAAGGCTATATTGTTTGCAGTATGGTAAACTAGTTTAGATTGTAAGGGTTTTTAAATTGAGGGTGTTTCCGGCTGCCATGATGGTAGCCGGAAACACCCTCTTTATTTGGCGAGAATCTCATTAATAAAGCTTTAACAAGGCCTTAATAAAGCCTTAATGTTATTTTTAAGTAGAAATACGTCCTTTGTCTCATGGTAATTATCACTTAAGACGATTGCCGATTCCGGTGATAAATTTTAGTCGTCGATTATTTTTACAGAGCACAATAGGTTATATCTCGGTAGGCTTGTTGGCTAGTTGCAAGCATAGCGACGGTACTACGCCAGCGCCGGTCTCCGGTTTGCGTTTCGCCGTAGCATCAGACGGTCATCTGGGCGAACCATCGACAACTTCCGATCAGTTTTATACCGACCTGATTACGGCTCTGACCAACGAACACAAGTCGTCGCCGTTGCAGTTTATTGTTATCAATGGCGATTTGGTTCATGAAGGAAATAATGGGTTGCTGCCAAAAGCAAAAGCTTATCTGGATACGCTGCCCGTTCCGTATTATGTAACGCGCGGCAATCACGATCGGGTGAGCGTTGACACGTGGCAGCAACTCTGGGGATATGGAACAAACCACGTTGTTGAGCGCGATGATGCGACGCTTATTTTACTCGACACATCCAACGAAGCAGGAGACACGCTTCGCGGAGACGATGTTTGGCTTCGGCAAGCGTTAAAAACAGTGCGCTCAACGGTGCCTGTTTTTCTGTTCATGCATATTCCATTTATCCACAACATTCAGGGTACGGATATATGCGGCAATATTGTATCGGTTCTAGCCGATTTTCCGAATGTTCGGGCGGTATTTCATGGGCATGACCACACAAAAGATCAAGGTATTTTTTACCAGAAATCAGCCTTGTTGTTCGACGCTCATTTTGGTAGTAGCTGGGGCACAGCTTACCGGGGCTATCGAATTGTGGAACAGGCCGGTCAGGCACTTAGCACGTATCAATATGACTTTATTAATAAAAAGAAAATTAATAGCTTGATATTCTGAGCTTCGTTGTAGGTGGGTGCCGGGAAGGGAGAGAAAATATTTACCCCTATTCAATAATCACAGCCGTACCATTAGCACTAACCATAAGCATGGCGCCATTTACGCCAATAGTCTGGTAATCTAAATCGACACCGATAACAGCGTTGGCACCCAGGCGGGTAGCCTGATCGATCATTTCTTTTATGGCAATACTTTTCGCTTCGCGCAGCGCCTGCACATACGTTCCCGGTTGGCTTCCACCTCCAACTACATCACGGATAGGTGAGAAAAAATCTTTAACGAGGTTGGCACCGATGATGGCCTCACCGTTGACCAGACCTACATATTTTTTGATACTCTTGCCTTCAATAGTAGAGGTAGTGGTTATAAGCATGGGAAGGAATTGTAAAGTTGTAAATCGATTCGTCGTAGCACGAGCGGGATTGACTGTGCGGTTGTAAAGTTATATAGTTGTACGTTTGAACCGTACATTGAGGTCAATTTTAGATTGACATGATGAGCCCGTTTCCAGTTCAATAATTGGATCTATGTTGGCTGAGCCTATCGCTGGTAATGCGGCTGAGGTATACTTTTTCGTTATTTAATCCGGAGGATTTGCTCAACCCATGGCGGAACTTTCTTTCTTTGTATGCCAATCTATGGCAGAATACAATTAGTCTCCTCTTTCAACCGAAAAAGAAATGAAAAATCTATGCGCACCCCGCCTGTTAAGCTGGGCGTTAATCGTAGCCATTCCGCTATGGTTTGGCAGTTGTAAGAAAACCGATGATCCAACCACCGCCCCAACCACTGGCGTTGAAGGCAGTTACAAGATTAGCACACTCAAAGTAAATCCCCCGGCACTGGGTGCATTTGAAGATCTAATTGCGGCATCTAAACTGCTTTTTAGCAATACGACCTGCCTAACTGACCTTATGATTACATTCAAAACTGGCGGAGATGCGACTACAGATAATCCAACGGCTTGTCAAAGTCTTCCCGTACCCGTTAGCACATTTACCGGGATAGATGCAACGAGCAAGTGGGCGCTAAATGGTACTAAACTGACGGTTACTAAAAGTGATGGTACTAAAACAGAATATACCGTTGTATCAAATACAGGAGGTATAGTGAAATTACAGTGGCAAGGTTCACTTAATTATCCCACCCCAAGTACAATTGTGTACACGTATACAATGGAGTTGAAGAAACAGTAATCACAAAAAAACGGCTCGTTATCGAGCCGTTTTTTTGTGCATTTTCTATTACCCATACCTGGTTGAATTTGACCCCGTCGTGGTTGCTTATCAGGATAATCCTGCGATTCTTAATAAATCGTTCGGATTGGGGCAAATGGCCAGAAACGTAGCTCTGGTACTTACTGAGCAAACACCGGGGAAATCACCTGCCAAGCCCAGCATATCGGTCATAAATTGAAAATGCAGATGCGGAGGCCAGTCGCCATTTTCGGGATAGGGCCCTATTTCGCCAAGTTTATCACCTGCCTTAAAGGCTTTTCCTATAAATAAACCGTTGAGCGATGAGCGTGTGAGGTGGCCATAGAGCGAATAAAGCGGTGATGTCGCGTTATCTGGCGACTTTTCGGCCACATTACCGGGGTGTTCCAGAATAATCGTTGGCCCGTAGTCTCCAAAGTGGGCGTTGTCCTGAAAGCTGTGTATAATCCCATCTAAAGGTGCGAAAACGGGCGTTCCAGCTTCGGCCCAAAAATCAATGCCGAGGTGAATTTCGCGCGGCTCTTCCAAACTTGCAAAGTGCTCGCTCCGACGGTAAATTACCCGGTGTTCATTGTAGCCGCCTACGCCAATCGTTGCGCCCGCTGCCCGCATTTTGCCAAATACATAATCAGAAAAGGTAGCCGTATTGGTCAGGTCGAGCGTTGCGAGATCAGGATTCGTCGCTGATAAATCAAGAATAAGGTATGGGTCTTTCTGGAAATCGAAGAGCAGAAGCATGGACGAATACAATCTATAGTCGGGCAAACGTTGAGCCCAGTCTAAACATACCAAAATTTGCCTTAAAAATGGTAAGCCTTGACTAGATTAAGCGATTCCTGAGCCACAAAATCTTCATTTGTAGGGGTCTACCGATCAAAAGCTACCGGGTTTGCCATTGGGTCGAAAGGTTATGTTACAATGGGTGTAAATGGTACAACATCGTTTGATGATCTATGGGAGTTTGACCCAAGTCTGTAATTGGCAAGCCTTGCCGGGTTCAACCATTAACAGTATATTTACAACTATTTTTCGTTACAAAAGATACATATTCTTCGGCAAACTGACTTATTAACCCAACTACATGGAAGCTACTATTGCTAAGCCCGTAAGCACGGCTACCCTCTTCGGTCACCCGATGGGCCTTTTTGTCCTGTTTTTTACCGAGATGTGGGAGCGGTTCAGCTATTACGGGATGCGGGCTATTCTGCTGCTGTTCCTGATCGATAATGTTCGGGGTGGCATGGGACTGAACGAAGCTGAAGGCGCGGCTATTTATGGAATTTATACGGCATCTGTTTACCTGCTCTCATTGCCCGGCGGCTGGATTGCCGATAACATTCTGGGACAGCGGAAATCCATCGTATACGGCGGAGTGATTATCATGCTTGGTCATATTATTTTAGCCATACCATCCGGGCCGGGTTTATTTTATGCCGGTCTTTGTACGGTAGCAATGGGTACGGGGATGCTCAAGCCAAACATCAGCAGCATCGTTGGTGAGCTATATCCCGAAGGCGGTGCGCGGAAAGATGCCGCTTTTTCAATTTTCTATATGGGCATCAACCTCGGCTCACTGCTGGGCATTTCGCTTGTCGGATTTCTGGGGCAACGCGTCGGCTGGCACTACGGTTTTGGGGCCGCTGCCATAGCAATGGCTTTGGGTATCGTTACATTTCAAACATTTGGGCAACGCTACCTTGGTGAACATGGTAAGTATGTGGCCCGCACAACAACAAACGACGGGAAATCGTCGGGTGGAAATCGCTCGCTGCTACTGTTTCTAGCCGTTTTAGTCGCACTAATGGCGACTCTCCAACTAACGGGTGTTTTAGATTTGACTACTGCGCTGGGTCTGGCAAAGGCGATGGGCGCCATCATTTCGATGGTAGCTCTGGGTTACTTCGTTTACATTCTGACAGCGGGTGGACTGGATGCTGTCGAGAAAAAGCGGGTAGTCGTGTTGTTCGTCTTCTTTCTGGCATCGGCTATGTTTTGGGCGGGAAATGAACAACAAGGGTCATCGTTACAAATCTTCGCCGACCGTTTCACCGATCTCAATGTGTTTGGGTGGCCAATGCCATCGAGTTGGTTTCAAAACCTTAACCCCGCCTTTGTCCTCAGTTTGTCGCCTGTTCTGGCGATGCTCTGGATTTTTCTGGCGAACCGAAATATTAACTTTTCAGTGCCTGCCAAATTCGCAACGAGCCTGATTTTACTTGGTCTCGCTTATGTCGTTATGGTATTTGCTTCTAAATTGGCCCTGACCGGCATGCGTATATCGCCGGTATATCTTGCATCTACGTACCTGTTTTTCACCCTCGGCGAGTTGTTTTTAAGTCCGGTGGGATTGAGTGCGTTCTCTAAATTATCACCCAAACGCTACACAAGCCAGTTAATGGGTATCTGGTTCGTTGGTACGTCGCTGGGGAATCTTATTGCTGGCTTGTTTGCGGGGGGCTTCGATGAAAAGAACGTACACCAAATGCCGCAGATGTTTCAAAGTGTGGCGTATTTTGGATTGGGCGCAGGCTTCCTGATGTTACTATTTGCCAAGCCGCTACAGAAATGGATGGGCGGAATTAAATAGGCAAATATGTAATCCCGCAGAATTAAGTTTGATCTCCATCGTATGACCCTGATGGGGTCACATGTTTATAGAATAATCATTTTTGCTATAAACATGTGACCCCATCAGGGTCATACACAGCCGTAGACAATGCTGTTTAA
>JANXVQ010000474.1 GCA_025351545.1 Spirosoma sp. | reverse complement strand
GTTCGTTGAGATGGTCTACCAACGTCATCCCAACATTAAACGCTTAGTCATCTACTCGCGCGACGAACTGAAACAGTTTGAAATGTCGCAGTACTATCCCCAATCGAAATACAAATCCATCCGGTACTTTATCGGTGATGTACGCGATGGCGAACGGCTCAAACGGGCTTGCGAAGGTATTGACATCATTGTCCATGCGGCCGCGCTGAAACAAGTTCCAGCCGCCGAATATAACCCGATGGAGTGTATCAAAACCAACGTTTTTGGGGCCGAAAATGTCATCAATGCCGCCCTGGACAACGGTGTACAGCGCGTTGTTGCCCTTTCGACCGATAAAGCTGCCGCGCCTATAAACCTCTACGGTGCCACAAAACTTTGCTCCGACAAATTGTTTGTTGCAGCCAATAATATGAAAGGCAGTCGCAATTTGCAGTTTTCCGTTGTGCGGTATGGCAATGTTATTGGGTCGAGAGGTTCGGTTGTACCGTTCTTTCTGGAAAAGCGGAAAGATGGTGTATTACCCATCACCCACCCCGACATGACGCGCTTCAATATTTCACTCGAAGAAGGCGTTGACATGGTATTTCATGCGCTCGAACACGCCTGGGGCGGAGAAATTTTTGTCCCAAAAATTCCGTCCTACCGCATCACCGATGTCGCTACGGCCATCGGCCCTGACTGCGAGCAACAACTGGTTGGCATTCGTCCGGGGGAGAAACTGCACGAGGAAATGATCACGGAAACTGACTCGTTGAACACAATCGAGACGGCTAAGTATTACGTCATTACACCATCGACACCCACCTGGAGCACCGACGATTATATGCAGGCATTCAACGGAAAACAAGTCGAAATGGGTTTCAAATACAACTCCGGCACCAACACCGACTGGCTCACAATAGAGCAATTGCGCGAGCAAATCAGAGAACACGTTGACGCTGATTTTACCGTATAACTTTAATTAATTCTATTGTTTAGCTGTAACTAAACTCCTATGCCTACATTTGCGTTAAAGAAGGTAGAAGCCATACAAGCTAAACAAGAACTGGATGAATTGATAATAGATGGAATTGGGCAATTAACAGAGTTTGAGAGGTTGATTGAAAAGACCGATACTCGTTATTTAACTGAGTTTAAAACTCTGCTTTCCTACATGGATTATGCGGCTAATGGTAATTCGTTACCTGACACTAAATTCAAAGACGTAACTCCTGATGGAACAATGCATAAAGAGTACGAATTCAAATCCAAGCACTTACGTATTTATGCAATTAAACAGCCTAATGGAAAGATTATCGTATTAGGCGGCTTCAAGACTACTCAAAAAGCAGATTTCAAGCGTTTTCGCTCTCTAAAAGAACAGTATTTAAACTCGCTTAAATTATGAAACGGGAAGAATTGATAAGCAGCCGTGAGTACTGGGTGGCCAAAATTCAACTTGATTTATTTAATCAAATTGAAAATTATATGACAGAAAATCAACTGTCGAGAACTCAGTTAGCCGAAAAACTCGGTGTAACCAAAGGCTACGTTTCTCAAATCCTTAATGGTGATTTTGACCACAAGATTAGTAAACTTGTTGACTTGGCATTGACAATAGGGAAAGTGCCAAATATAGATTATGTAGATTTAAATGAATACAAAGTCAGCGAACTGACTACGATCTCAAGAAAAAAATTTGCTTTTAACAATATAATTAAGGGCGGGCAAATTCAGCGTTTCTCTTACCCGGAAACTCATCCAGATGAACACCAGGGTAAGTGGACCTATGAATCATCAATTGCTTAATTGATCGGATACTATGAATAACATTGATTTAAAGATTTCAAGTATTAAAGATGTAGCCTTTTACATTAACGCTCCAAATGTCATTAGCCCTAATGATATAGGCGTTAAAGTTGAAGGAAAAAAAATGAATATAGACGCGGAGAGTAAAAACGTTTCTTTTTTAACAGAAGTGACGTATGTGCGGAATTATAATGCAGAAGAGGTTGAAATACTGTTAAATTATATAAACCTCACCTCTTTTGATGTAGAGAATTTTGAGGAAATTTTTAAGCCAAAAGACGGGTATTATACGTTTGACTCAGGTGTTGCTAAATTTCTTCTGGATATTATTATACCAACAATTAGGGGAATTCTGTATACTAAAACTGCTGGAACAGGATTAAATAGCTGCTATCTACCCTTAATTCCTTCAGATAAAATAGTGCAGTCAGCATAATTTTTCTGGGTAAACATAAATAGTTGATGACACAACCAATTCCATACGGTCGCCAACATATTACGGACGAAGATATTGCGGCCGTAGCCGATGTGTTGCGCGGGCCATTTCTAACGCAAGGTCCACATATTGGCGCGTTTGAGACTGCTTTTGCAAATTACATCGGCTGTCAATATGCCGTAGCTGTAGCTAATGGTACGGCGGCATTACACTTGTGCTGCATGGCGCTGGGCGTGACCACCGGCACGCGGGTCATCACGACACCGATTACGTTTTCGGCTTCGGCGAACTGTGTTCGATACTGCGGGGGCGAAATTCACTTTGCAGACATTGACCCGGCAACGGCTCTGCTCGATATCAATACCGTACGGTCGTTGCTGGAACAGCATCCGAAAGGTTATTTTTCGGGTATTATTCCCGTCGATTTCGCGGGCTATCCCGTCGATATGGCCGCGTTTCGTGCTCTGGCTGATGAACACGGGCTGTGGCTGCTGGAAGATAGTTGCCACTCGCCGGGTGGGTCGTTTCTGGATTCAACCGGTGCCGAGGCGTCGGGCCGTAATCACCGTTGTGGTGATTCATCGCTGGCCGATCTGGCGATTTTCAGTTTTCACCCCGTGAAGCACATTGCCTGCGGCGAAGGGGGTATGATCACTGCCGGTACGGAGGCACTCTACAACCACCTCATGCGCCTGCGCACCCACGGCATAACCAACAAACCCGGCGACTTCACGCCCCCCTATGA
>JANXVQ010000472.1 GCA_025351545.1 Spirosoma sp. | reverse complement strand
CCTGATCTGCTCGATTATTGCCGCCCCGATACGCTAAAGGTATACGTGGGTAAACGACGGGGTGCCTATTCGTGCATGCAGGAAGACATTAACCCGCTTATCGTGCATTATGCCCAACAGTATGGTCATGTCGTACGGCTCAAGGGTGGCGACTCTTTTGTGTTCGGGCGGGGATATGAGGAAGTTGAATTTGCTCGCCAGCATGGCATCGAAACGCAGGTAATACCCGGCCTTTCAAGTAGTTATGCCGTACCCGCTTCGGCGGGTATTCCGCTCACGACACGGGGTATTTCAGAAAGTTTCTGGGTGGTAACCGGCACTACGAAAGCCGGTCAACTCTCAAATGACCTGCATTTGGCGGCTCAATCGACGGCAACGGTTGTGGTGCTGATGGGCATGCACAAACTGGCCGATATCATGGCGGTTTTCTCGGCTTGCGGGAAAGCCGAAACGGCCGTTGCCATTATTCAGAACGGCACCTTAGCCGATCAGCAACTGGTGGTCGGGCGTGTCGATACCATTGTCGAAAAGGCCGGCAAATCGGGCATCGACAATCCAGCCATTATTGTCATTGGCGAAGTAGCCGGGTTAGCCGCTAACCCAACGGTACTGGTTGATGAGGTTATCAGCCAGCAGTTGACTTTGCCGCCCCGGCGCACCGGCGGGTAATACGCTTTGAGTTGAGTGCAATGCTGGATGGCCGACATCGCTCGGCACCGGCCGCCCGGCCAAATGAAGCAAGGACGTCACCTTTTTATTGACCATAGGGCTAACTTGAGGTTTGCCCTCCCATTATCCTGAACTGCGCCGTGCGGCCCCGTCCCGTCGAAAGGAACAACACCAGCGTAACAGTCGGATCACCGATGCACCAAACTTGGTGACGAGCCGGGTGCCGTCGGGTAAATAGCTTCTATCTGAATCTGGTGAATCATTTCGGGTCGGAAACAGCCTTTATCACCTGAATGAGTCAGCCCGCATTCTTCACCTGAATAATCTGAGCGGCAATGCTGATGGCAATTTCTTCGGGTGTCTGGCTGTTGATTGTCAGCCCGATGGGCGAATGAATACGTTGAAGTTTCTCGGTCGATATTCCTTCCGCACGATAGTCGGATAACAATTTATCAATTTTGACCTTGCTGCCCAACACACCGAAATAGGCGAACTGATTACCCAACAATGCCCTGATTACCAGATCGTCGGTGCGGTAGCCGAACGTCATGACCACTACATATTGATGCGGGCCAGACGGAATCAGATCGACTAATTCACTATACGCAGTAACCACGATTTTCTCATGCGCTACGTCGTTCAGCATCATTGTATGTAGGTTCGGACGATCGTCGAAAACGCGAATATGAAAATCCATCCGGCTCATCAGTTCGGAAAGTGCCAGTGCGCAATGCCCGCCACCAATGATGAAAAGCTGATTTTTGTAGCCAATTTTCTCCTGATACAGCCACTCCTGCTCCGACTGCATGCTGAACTGATAATCTGTATCAGGCAGTTGATCGGCCACAAAGTTGATGCCGGCAGGCGACAGTTCGAGTAAGCCGTTTTTGTACTGCTCCAGACAGTTGACAATTCCCAGAATGGCCAACGTATCACCCGGCCGAACGCGATACAGTAGAATCGTTTGATCGCCGGAACAGATCATGCCGCTTTGGTCATGAGCCGCACTTTTGTCATGATACTGCGTTCTGATGGACGTAGAAGAGTCAAGCGGAGGTGCTGACTGGCGCATCAGGTTTTCTTTCCCCATCTCCACAAACTTGTGTTCCATGATGCCGCCACCAATAGAACCATCCATGTCGCCGAGCGCGTTGACCGCCATCAGAAAGCCCTGCCTGCCCGGACTGCTGCCGTGACTTTCCAGTACGTACAACAACATGACCGGCACGTTCTGCTGAAGACTTTTATGGATTAACTGCCAGGTTGTCAACTGTTTGTTCATTCGATACGGGGTCTCCTTTTGCTGACCTGTCATATAAGGCCATCAGGACTTTTTCGGGCGTCATGGGCGCATCAAAGGGAATAGGGGCCGACGGATTAAACGCCAGAACGGCATTGCGCAACGCAAAATAAGCACCAATACCGTACATCAGCGGTGGTTCGCCAACGGCTTTAGAGCGAAGAATTGCCAGATTATCCTGTTGTGTTTGCAAAAAATCAATCGCAATTGATTTCGGAACCGAATAAATATCCGGCACTTTATACGTTGATAACGCATTGGAGCGCAGTCGACCCGCTTTATCGAATACGACTTCTTCCATCGTCATCCACCCGATTCCCTGCACAATGCCGCCTTCAATCTGACCCCGGTCGATCATCGGGTTCATGCTGACTCCGAAATCATGCACCACTTTGACGGCGTCCGTTTCATACGTACCGCGCAGGCAATCGATCGTTACCTCAACGATGGCCGTACCGTAGACGTGGTACGCAAACGGATGACCTTTTTCTTTGGTCGCATCAAAATAAATATCAGGCGTCGCGTAGTGAGCGTGTTCCGATAAACTAATCCGTCGGGAATATGCCGCCATGACCAGCCGCTGCCAGTTCCAATCCGTTTGCCGATCGCCCACATAAACCCATTCATCGTTGAAAGAGATCAGGTCTACACTGACTTGCAGTTCATCGGCTGCAACCATTTTTAATCGGTTGACAATGTCAGTACAGGCAATCTGCACGGCCCGTCCGTTCAGATCAGCGGTGGCGCTGGCGGCTGTGGGCGACGTATTGGCGATCCGATACGTACTGGTCGATTGCACTTTAACGCGCTCCGGCAGAATCGACAACACCTGAGCCGCTACCTGTAACATCTTGGTACTCACCCCCTGCCCCATCTCGACCGCGCCGGTGCTGACACCCACGCTGCCATCCGTATATACATGCACCAACGCCCGCGCCTGATTCATGCGGGTATTCGTGAACGAGATACCGAAACAAACCGGCATGAGCGCCAACCCTTTCTTATACAGCAGATTAGTCGAGTTGAACGAGTTTATATGGCTACGTATGCTGTCGATTTTATATAACTCTTCGGTTTTATTCCAGCAGGCACGCGCTTCACTTTCGGCTTTCTGTCCGTATGGAAATTCATCACCCGTTTTGTTCAGATTTTTCGCCTGAATGACTGATGCCTCTACCCCCAGTGATTCAGCGGCTTTAGCAATTGCCGCTTCGATTACGAACATGCCCTGCGGCCCCCCGAAGCCCCGAAAAGCCGTATTGGGCGGCAAATTCGTCCGGCAGCAATAAGCCGTTGCTGTTACGTTCGGGATAAAATAACTGTTCGTGCAGTGAAACAAGGTCCGTTCCATGACGGCCGGAGACAGGTCGGCAGCGGCACCGGCATTCTGGTAGAACGTAGCTTCGTAAGCGACGATCTTCAGGTCTTCATCCAGGCCAATTTTAAAGTCGGAGGAATACGGATGGCGCTTGCCGGTCATGGCCATATCCTCTATACGATTCAGCGCATATTTAACGGGTTTTTTGAGCACATGAGCGGCCAACGCACACAGAGCCGCCCACATATTGGCCTGATCTTCTTTGCCGCCAAAACCACCGCCCAGGCGCGTTACGTCCACGTCAATCTGGTGCATCGGCAAGCCCGACGACCGAGCTATGGCCCGTTGAACCGCCGTTGGTCCCTGGGTTGATGAGTATACTTTCAGGCCATTGTTCTCCTGCGGAATGGCATAAGCGCCCTGCGTTTCGATGTATAAATGTTCCTGTCCGTTCGTGTTGGCGACTCCGTCAAAAACATAAGCACATTGTTCCCAGACTGTCCCTGTATCGCCCAGCCGGAACGTTCGCGGGCGGACGATCAAATGGCCAAGGGCTTGCGCTTCGCGAGGGTCCGTGATGATGGGTAACGGGTCAATAACGACCGTTATTTTTTTGATGGCCGCATGGGCTTCGTCATCCGTTTCGGCCAGGACGAACGCAATGG
>JANXVQ010000465.1 GCA_025351545.1 Spirosoma sp. | reverse complement strand
GATTCTATCGCGAACGCAACGCGTGGCTGTTCGGGCATTTACGGATGAGGAAGTTGCTACGTACCTGCGCCAACACCTGAACCTCGACGAAACCAACGCCCGGCGCATTGCGTATCTGGCCGATGGCAACCTGGCAGAAGCGTTGCAATTGAGCCAGCAAGATACCAATTCGACCCGGGGCACCGGACCGGACCAGCACGTTTGGTTTGCCGAATGGATGCGAACTTGTTACCGACAGGATTTAATAGCGCTGGTCAAACAGGCCGACCAGTTTGATGGTTTCAGCAAAGAAAAACAGAAGGGATTGCTCGATTACAGTATTCGCCTGTACCGCGATTTGTTTCTATGGCAACAGGGAGCCGCCGAACTATTACGACTGCCCGATGATGAAATGGCGTTCGTAAAAAACTTTGCTAAAATATTGAACATCAACCATATTGAACACATTGTGCATGACCTCAACGAAGCAGCCTATCATCTCGAACGAAATGCCCGCGCCAAAATGATTATGCTCGATATGTCACTTACCTTCAGCCGATTGATACGAACACAATGATTTTTGAGTTTCGGTAAGGTTAACCCGTGAACCCTAACCGAAAACTGCCCAGCCATGACACCGACCACCCCCGAAAACCAGACCACAAAATCAAAGCAAGTCATTGGCATGACTGATCTGGTCGATTTCCCGGATTTAGGCTTGTTCGATGTACAGGCTAAAGTTGATACGGGTGCCTTCACATCGGCCTTGCATTGCAAAGATGTCCGGCTCAAAAAGACAGGATTGAAAAAGGGATTGAGTTTTTGGTTGATCGACCAAACCGGCTTACCGGCTCGAAAATTTTATAGCGACCAGTTCAGCCAGCGTATGATTCGTAACTCATTTGGGGTAGCCGAATTACGGTATGTCATTAAAACCCGCATTGTTTTGTTTGGGCGTACCATCCGGGCCGAGTTTACACTTGCCGACCGCGAACAACTCAAAAACCCGATATTGCTGGGCCGTAAACTGCTCCGAAATCGCTTCATTGTCGATGTGTCACAGAAAAATTTGTCATACGATGCTAAAATTGTGCGTCAACAAAACGCGTCAACAACTCAGTCGGCAGATGATTAACAACTTTCATACCCGCTTGCCGACAATTGTTCATGCATAACTGTTTATTGAATCAATGCGAATTGCCATTCTATCGGCCAATCCGAATTTATATTCTACCCGACGACTCCTTGAAGCCGCCAGCCAGCGTGGCCATGAGAGCCTCGTTATCAATCATTTGAATTGCCAGGTTATGATAGAAGGTGGTAGACCTTCTATACTTTACGAAGGAGAAGAATTAGACTCCTTCGATGCAATTGTTCCCCGAATCGGAGCCTCGGTAACGGATTATGGCTGCGCTGTTGTCCGTCAATTTGAGATGATGAATGTCTTCACAACAGGCAAATCGCAGGCCATCATGCGCTCACGCAACAAGTTGCGAAGCTTGCAGGTACTGTCGAGAGCGGGTGTTGGGTTGCCAAAAACCATGTTTGCCAATCACCCGAAAAACGGTGATGTTACGCAACTTATCAAACTCGTTGGCGGTCCGCCGGTTGTTATCAAACTGCTGGAAGGAACCCAGGGCATTGGCGTGGTGCTGGCCGAAACGATCAAAGCGGCCAAGTCAACCATCGAAGCATTTTATGGCCTGAAGAAAAATGTACTGGTTCAGGAATTTATCGCCGAAGCTAAAGGGTCAGATGTGCGGGCGTTTGTTATAGGCGGGCGTGTTGTAGGAGCCATCAAGCGGCAGGGCGTGGATGGCGATTTTCGCTCCAATATTCACCGAGGTGGCAACGCCGTAGCCGTGCAACTCACCGCACACGAAGAACAAACGGCCATTGCAGCCGCGCGCGCGCTCGGCCTGAAAGTGGCCGGGGTCGATATGCTTCAGTCTGACCGTGGCCCGCTGGTGCTGGAGGTCAACTCGTCGCCGGGGCTGGAAGGTATCGAACACGCAACAGAAACCGACGTTGCCTCCGAGATTATCATCTATATTGAAGACAAAATCCGAACCGACGAAGGCGATACGGTGGGGGTTTAACGGAATTATAAGTGATGAATGGTAAATACTTTGCTATAAATGATCATTCATCATTTATAGCAAAGTATTTTTACATTCATCACTTATAATCGCACCGGCGACCCGGTCATCATTATTCTTTATAAATGCCTTCTCTTGACGCTGACCTCAAAAAAGCCATTGTCCGAATGCCGGGCGTGGAGAAAGACAAGTTACTACTACGCTTGATAGCGAAAGACGCTGTATTAACAGAACGGCTTCAGTTCGAGCTGGTTGAAGAGGGGAAAACCATCGGCGAACGGCGCAGCCTGATTCGGGCGTTTATTGACCGCACGGCTAATCTCCACGCCGATACACCCGGCTGGCTAATGATGGATATGCGTACGGTCAATGGCTATATAAGCCGCCATCTGAAAGTCACGAAAGATAAATATGGTGAGGTTGAGCTAATGCTGTACATGCTCAACACGTTCTACGACAACAATGCCCATCTGCTTCAGAAGTACAATTCCCGCTCCGACAAAGCGGCCGAATATATTGCCAAACGTACGGAGCAAGTCTTGAAAAAAGCCGCCAAACTCGACCCCGATTACCACATTGAATTTGCTGACGACATTAACAAACTCCTTGGTTGGGTGCATCAT
>JANXVQ010000453.1 GCA_025351545.1 Spirosoma sp. | reverse complement strand
AAACTTTTTTCGGCGCATCGTCAAAGATTACGAATACACGCTATCTTCTTCGGTAGGCTGGCTACTTTTAGCCAACATTCAGCTGATGTTGCAACGGATCAAGCCCAAAACCCAAATCTAATTTCCCAACACGTTCTAAATGGTGTATATGCCATGAAATGAACTGATTTATAAGTTAAAATTTATTTTTTCGGAGGCGTCCCTTTTTGATTTATTTCCGACCTTAGCGTAAATCTGCGTTGTTTTTAATTCACGGTGTCCTAACATTTTTGAAATGGTGTAGATGTCCGTTCCCAATGAGAGTTGTAGAGATGCGAATGTATGTCTGAAATTGTGGAAAGTGATTTGTTTAGTAATTCCTGCTGCTTTCAACCACTTCCTTAATCCTTTATTCTGTTGAGCCGAATAAAATAAGCCGGGGAATACAAGTTGGATATCGTCTAATCGTTCACCTAATAATGAAGCTGCAAAAGCAGAGATTGGCATTTCCTCTACACCTTTTGTTTTTTGTTGAGTAAATTGAATGCAGTACCCACTGCTACTATCAGGCCGAATTTGTTCCCACTTCAAATTTTCTATATCCGAATACCGCATGCCCGTTACAGCTGAAAATAGAGCTGCCTGCTTAAACATAGGCTGCTCCGGAAGTTCTGTGGTAAAAAGATTTTTTAATTCCTCTACCGTTAGATGCTCGCGGTGGGTTTCTACTGGCTTTATGGTATCAATCATGCCCCCAATATCAATGCTAATTAACCCATCTTTATAGGCTTGTTTTAAGGCAGCTTTGAATTTGTTGAAATAATTGACTCTAGAATTAACGGCCAGCGGCTCCCCATTACGCTGACTTGGGGCGGATAACATGTAAGTCCTAAAATCGTGACATTTCTTTGGGGTTAAATCTGAAAGTTTTAGCGTACCTCCAGTAAAATCACGCAAATAGTATAAAGCACTTTCCCAACCATCTTTATTACTGCCTAGTCGTGTTGAAGCAAGCTGGTCACAATATGCCACAAAGCATATATTCAGTTTCTTTTTTGAGAGAAATCCGTATATACCGTTAAGAACCTCGATTTGTCGTTGGGCACGTATATTTTCAGCTAGGGCAGAAATTTCTGAATTCTGCATTTTATCGATTGTGGTCTTTGGGCGATTGAAGAGGTATAGCCCTAAAAATTCGCGACGGGTGGGTTTTCCTGTATCTGGATGTTGAATAGCCGGGTAATAATCTAAATAAAGGCTAGTACGATTATCACTAATTGCTTTTTTGCGTAGATGAACTTTAATCATGGTTGGGTAGAAGGAGATAGTAACTTATCAATTAGAGCTTTTTGAATATAAGCATAAATGCCGCTGTACTGCTTAGTTATGTTATTCCGTTTTATCAATTCATAAAGTGCTTTTTCTGAAATGCCATATTTCTGCATGACTTCTTTCATAGTGTAGCACTCAGTTAATGCAACCGGGACAGGTTCTGGCATTGGGGATAGCGTGGGTCGTTCAAAGAGACGATCAATATCCGAACGACGTATTAGTGTCCGACGACTTATTTTTGAAAATAGCAGTTCTCCTCGCTCGTTCATTCTGTAAAGTGTACGGCGGCTAACACGAACTAGACGAGCAGATTCTTCTACTGTCAGGTATTCCTGTGTGCGTAAATCCTCAACTGGTTTCGTTTTTATTTGACGCGTCTGCTCATTACTTATTTCAACTTTTGTAGATCGCTTCCTAGCTTTATATGCCTGATTATTGCAGGTATGACTGCAATATTTGGTAACAGTGGTTTTAGCTTCGAACTCTTTGCCGCAATTCTTGCAAATGCGATTAACATGAATATTTGAACTCATTGTGTCATAAGATGACTAAAGGTGCCATTGGATGTCAGTACGTGTCAATACGTGCCATAATTTAGCATAAAAAGATATGTATCACTGTAGGTTTATTTGCGGGGTACAACGAAGGTACAAATATTGGCTTGGTAAGCAACTTAAATAGCGTGGAATAGAACTACTGAAAGTTCTTATACTGGCAGACTATTAAGGATTTACAAGTATTTTGGGGAGAGGTTTAAGATAGATGATAAGCATGGTTACTTTCCAATGCAGAACTTACTGAAAATGGAGGCTAGTAAATTATCAGTTGTGATTTGTCCTGTCAATTCACCCAAATGTTGCAGGGCTACACGTAAATCCATCGCCAGCCAATCGGGTGTTACGCCGGAATCCAGTCCGGCAATGGCACGAGCGAGAGCACTGTCGGTGCCGATGAGGTGTTCGTGATGACGGGCGTTGGTTACGACAGCGCTGCCCGTTTGGACAGCAGAATCGGTGCGAACGCGAGCCGATAGTGCCAACTTCAGTTCATCTAAATGAGTTTGTTTCGCGGCCGAAATCCAGACAACCTGTTCGCCTACTGTCTGTTCCAATACCTGACGTTTCCGGTCGTCGATCGCATCCAGTTTATTGCCAACGAGCAAATACGGTTTGCCTGACGAACGTACTTCGTCAACTGCTGTTTGTAATTCTTCGGGCTGAATATTCTTCCCATCGAACAGATAAACGACCAGGGCGGCATCGCGCATTCGCTGTTGTGTGCGCTCAATGCCAATCGCTTCGATCTGGTCGGTAGCTTGCCGTAAGCCGGCTGTGTCGATCAAGCGAAAGCGGATGCCATCAATAAACAATTCGTCTTCAATAATATCGCGGGTAGTACCGGGAATGTCGGAAACGATGGCTTTTTCTTCGTTTAGCAAAGCGTTCAGCAATGTAGATTTTCCGGCGTTTGGCTTGCCGATAATTACAGTTGGGACGCCGTTTTTTATAGCATTTCCAGTTGAAAATGAGTCGATTAACGGATGCAATACGCGCCGGATATCGAGCATGAGCTGTCGGAGTTTGTCGCGGTGGGCAAACTCAACATCTTCCTCACCGAAGTCTAGCTCCAGTTCGACCAGAGCCACAAAATCAATCAGTTGCTGACGAAGTTCTTTCAGCTGTTTTGAGAACCCACCGCGCAATTGTGTCAGGGCGGCCCGGTGGCTGGCATCGGAGTCGGAGGCAATTAAATCGGCGACAGCTTCGGCCTGTACCAGATCGAATTGACCATTCAGGAAGGCGCGTTGGGTGAACTCACCGGGTCGGGCCAGACGAACGCCTGCCTGCATAAGCCGACGTAAAATCTGCTGGATAATAAACTCCGAACCGTGGCAGGAAATCTCAACGACATCTTCTTTTGTGAACGACTTTGGCGTTTGGAAAACGGTTACTAATACCTCGTCGATGATGCTGTTGTCATCATTCCGAAGGGTGCCAAAATGAGCTGTATGGCTGTCTTGTTGTGTAAGGTCTTTTCCCCGAAAAAGTTGGTTTGTAATCGAAATCGCGCCTTCGCCCGATACCCGCACAACGGCAATGGCACCGATTCCCGGCGCAGTAGCCAGCGCGGCAATGGGTTCTAATTGATAAATCATGTACTATCCCCGAACCGAAGGCCGTGAAGATTGAAGTAAGGTTGAAAAAATGGGTAGTCGACTCAGTAACCCAACTAACCGCTTTTCGACGGGTACATTCGGAATACCGAGCCAGTCGGCATATTGGTCGCCCATGAAGAAACGCATTTCACCGGCCGCGAGGTTCCGAATGGTTTCAGGTCGGGCCGCGCCCGATTGACCTTCGGTGGTTTGAGGGGACTGGCTGGCCGAAATTCCAGACACTATGGCATTTAAGAGAGAACCAGTTAAGCCCACACCCGCTTCAGAGGGGGCAAACTGTCGCTGGGCAATAGCGTGGCTAATCTTATATGCTTCCCGAAGGTTTGTTGGGATCAGTTCGTTGTTCACACCGTTCAGATAGCCCACCACATTAATATGGTGCAGGTAATCTTCCTCTTCCTGCTCGGTCATGGTTATGTTGAGTTTCCGTAAGCCTATCAGCACAATGTAGGAAAACGCCAGGTTGGTTCCGGCCATATCTTCCTGATTGACAGGATATCCCCACTCCATATTCCACCGTCCTGAGTGCTGGGCAAACCAACGTGCTCCGGCATGAATAAGGCGAATTTTCTGAGTCCGGGTAATCGCATTGCCAGTAGTCCACTCCTTCGGATTATTGACCGCAAATACCCATTCACCGGTTTCCTGCAACCGTCGCGACGTGTCATTTTTAATACG
>JANXVQ010000448.1 GCA_025351545.1 Spirosoma sp. | reverse complement strand
AAACTTTTTTCGGCGCATCGTCAAAGATTACGAATACACGCTATCTTCTTCGGTAGGCTGGCTACTTTTAGCCAACATTCAGCTGATGTTGCAACGGATCAAGCCCAAAACCCAAATCTAATTTCCCAACACGTTCTTAGTGAAGAATTGTACTTTTTCGAGAGGTGTTTTATAATGAATGTTATGTTATGTGACTATACCTCGAATCAAGACAGAATGACAGCAAAAACCAAAACCCCGAAAAATGCAAGAGCTTTACTTATTAACATTTAGTCACTCAGTACCAAGAAGCCGATGTAAAACAATGGAATAGATTCACTCTTAATTCTTTATTGCAAGTATACACTAGTGTTTACAGTGTTGATATTTCATTGCTGAAATAATTATAATATCAAATGGACTGACTTCTAAAGTATTAATACCTGTTGCGTTATGATCTATTAGGAATAGACAATTACAAACAAGTAGCTATTGTTAGCTTTGTGCATGGCAAAAAAGAGTACAACGGCTACACTTGAACTATTCCCTTCGTATTCTGAAGTAAAAGTTCATAATTCATCAACATTTAGTACAAATATGAGCCTGCCGATTCATGGTTGGTATCGATATACGGCAGGCTTCTCTGCCGATTGGGTAAGGCAGCTAATTGCTGAGCAGAAAGCCAAGGGTAGAACGCATATTATTGATCCCTTCGCAGGATCAGGAACAGTACTACTTGAAAGTGAGTTTCAGAACGTTACAGCCAAAGGGCTTGAATCTCAGCCATATGTATACAAAATTGCATCGGCTAAGCTGCTTTGGCAAAGTGATACTAAACTGTTTATACTCGCGGCCGAACAGCTTTTGGCAATAGCGAAGACGAATTCCATTAGCCAGGAGCAGTTTCCCGAACTGCTTATGAAATGCTACCCGCTGGCGGTCTTGCAGAGGCTAGAGGGACTAAAGCAGGCTTGGATAAAACTGGACGCTGAACAAGACCAAAAAGACTTATTGTGGTTTGTCATTACGTCTATCTTGCGGGTGTGCTCACCGGTAGGAACAGCGCAGTGGCAGTACATCCAGCCGACCAAGTCAAAGGCCAAGATCATTGACCCGTATGTGGCTTTTGAAAAAAAGTACCAAGACATGGTTCAGGATATGAGGCAAATGCAGCAGGCAGGTATTGCTGCCACGCCAGCTGCCATCTACAACGATGACTCCCGGCACATTACTTCCATTGATGATGGATGGGGGGATCTAGTAATCACATCGCCTCCCTATGCTAACAACTACGATTACGCCGACGCAACACGGTTGGAGATGATGTTCTGGGGCTACATTACCGGTTGGGGCGATTTACAGGGGGAGGTGCGCTCAAAACTCGTGCGAGCATGCACGCAGCATGTAGGCAAGCTCGCTCCGGAAGTAAATGATATTCTAAATGATCCTAGGCTGGCCTGTATTAATGCCGAGTTAAGTCAGGCTTATGAAACGCTCAAGGTCGAGCGCCTTGGCCATGGAGGAAAAAAAAACTACCATTTCATGATTGCGGCCTACTTCAAGGATTTAGCCGACGTATTGCACTCGCTACGTCGAGTTATGCGTCCTGGCTCTTTGATGTGTTTTGTGGTAGGTGATTCGGCGCCTTATGGTATTTACGTACCCGTTGACCGCTGGTTGGGCGAAATCGCCGTTGATGCTGGCTTCGAGAGGTTTCATTTTGAGAAGTTACGGGATCGGAACGTAAAGTGGAAAAATAGAAAACACACCGTACCCCTGCATGAAGGACGGCTGTGGATAGAAGGTTAACTAATCTCATTAACATGGCACTATCCCCTTCCCATAAATTTGGTCAAATCATCGGTGATCTACTAGAGTTGGCTATCGAACCATTTCTAAGAGCCTTCGCTGATGAAAACAATTTATACTTGGATATAAAAGGTCCTCGACCCTTGCGAGGAAAGACAACCTTGCTGAGTTGGCAGGATAACAATGGTAATAAGCATAATTTAGACTTTGTGCTCGAGCGGGGTGGTAGCCCCTTTAAACAAGGAAATCCAGTAGCTTTCGTGGAAGCTGCTTGGCGTAAAAGTACCAAGCACTCCAAAAACAAGGTGCAGGAGATCGAAGGCGCCTTAGGCCCTTTGGGTATACGATATCATCAATTCCATCCTTTCAAAGGGGCAGTACTGGCAGGCGATTTTACCGGCCCTGCCATTAAGCAACTCGAATCGGGCGGTTTTAGCGTACTGTATTTTCCCAAGCATATGGTTGTGGCTGCCTTTTCCCAATGTGGCATCGATGCGCATTACGAAGACACAGCTACCCCGGAGGAAATAAAGTATAAAGTTGATCAGTGGAATGCCTTGCCGAATCAAGCGGCCGTTGCTTCAGCGCTGATCGCGCAAAACCCCGAAGGTATTGCTCAGTTTACCACGGAGCTTAAAGCTGCTGTGAGTCGTAACATTGAAGTTATTCATATTCTACCACTACACGGTAGTCGATACCAAGTGAAAACGGTAGCGGAGGCCATTACGCTGATCAATGACTACTCCGAAACGCCGAGTGCTCATGAATTTGTCCAGTACGAAATTATTGTCCGATATAATACGGGGACGAAGATTAATGGCATATGCCCAACTAAAGACGAAGCTCTTGAGTTTTTGAGCAAGTTTTCCTAATGATAAGATAAGCTTATTAAAACGGTACTGTGGTAGGCTCTACAATTTATCGTCATCGGTTTATTGATCCCGCAGACGACGGACTAGTTGCTTGATACAGGCTTTTAAATCTGAATTAGACAAGTTATCTGTTGAACTGAGAAAAGCTATTGAGATAGCTTTTCAACAACGTTATACATAACCTAGTTTAAGATGTGAATTTACACCTTAAACTAGGTTATGTATAATACCTCAAAGAACACTTTTACAAGATACGTGAATAGATGATTTTCACTGTAAGAGGTATAAAGGTAGGTACCGACAAAACTACTATATCTACTAATTTAACTTTGTGGCTATCTCAACGAGGGGGACGTTTTATTAGTCGATGCTAACGAGCTAGCCGATTAAATCAAAATGGTTTCCATACCAGAAATGGTAAACTTTTTATGTCAGAAACAGTCAGAAGATTTCTACGTAAGTACGGACAGACAGACCTTTATAACTTATTGTCAAAAACCAAAATTTAAAATGAAATATATAATAAAAACGCTTGAAAACTATCTATCAAGGCCCACTGACTATGCAGTATTGATAAACGGTCCCTGGGGTTCAGGTAAAACTTATTATTTCAATAATACTCTAAAACCTCTAATTGATAATACCAAAATAGGTAATGAAACAGATCTTAAATATAGAACAGTTTATATCTCTTTATATGGAGTAGAAACCTTTAGAACGTGTTGGGAAATTAGATTTGGGTTTTGGGCTTGATCCGTTGCAACATCAGCTGAATGTTGGCTAAAAGTAGCCAGCCTACCGAAGAAGATAGCGTGTATTCGTAATCTTTGACGATGCGCCGAAAAAAGTTT
>JANXVQ010000441.1 GCA_025351545.1 Spirosoma sp. | reverse complement strand
ATGGGCATTATCATTCAACAGTACTCTTATCGGCCGCTCTGGATTGCATCAGGCTTATTATATCCTTTGGCTTTTATCTTGCTACTTGTACTGATTCCCAAGATAATAACTTTAGATCTAGGTCCAAAACAGAGTAAGATTATACCCGACGCCAATTATGTGGGCTAGTAGTTGAAACACCGGCCAACCTATCAGTTTGAAAGCTCACTTCACGAAATAAGAAGCAAATAGGTATTTGACTAATACTCATTTACTGTCCAATAAAATCGTCCATTTTTTACTTAGTGCACTAACTTAATTACGAAAAAGATATAAGCTCCAACTATGGAAAATCAATCTCTAAATGGCGTAGCAATGAATCCAGCCGGTATTGTGAAGCGAAAGAAAACACGCCCGCGAATTGGGGTATTTGGCGTGGGCTATTTCAACTATTGGGGTCAGTTCGATGGGTTGCTAGAAGATATATTGAAGAAACAGGCTGTCTTTATCGAGAAAGTCGAAGCACTGGACGCTGTAGACATTATTGACTTTGGCTTGGTAGACGACGTAACAAAAGCCTACGAAATGGTCCCGAAACTCAACGCGGCTAATCTGGATCTGATTTTCTGCGATATGCTGACGTACGCCACATCGAGCACATTCGGCATTATTATCAAAAGCATTGATATCCCTATTGTCTTGGTTGCGTTACAGCCTAATAAGGCGATGGATTACAACAACGCGTCAACGTACTTACAGTTGTACAACGATGACATCTGCTCGTTGCCAGAGTTTGCGGGTGTGGCGGTTCGGATGGGCAAGAAAGTGCCAAAAATGATTATCGGTACACTGTATGACGACGCTGCCGCCGATGCTGAAATCGAAGAATACTGCCGGATTGCCGCCGTACTACATGACTTGAAAACTGCTAAAATCGGGCACATTGGGCATCCCATAGAGGCCATGCTTGATATGCACTCCGATTCGACAATGTTGACCGCTTATTTTGGTGCGCACATTGTTCAGTGCGAAGCCCACGAAATTGTTACGCAATACCAGCAGGCAACAGACGAAGAAATCAATGTAGTTAAAGAGCGGATTATGGCCTTTTTCGATACGCCGGATCCTGTTTCTGACCCAATTTCCGAAAAGCTTCGGGATACGGATTTACATATTGCGGCTCAGGCGGCCGTTGCGCTGGAGAAATTCGTCAAAGCCAAAAAACTGGATGGACTTGCCTACTACTATGATGGGCCAGACAACAGCGACACGCGGGTCGTGATGTCAAATCTGATCGTTGGCAACTCCCTATTACAAGGCGCAGGATTCCCAATGTGTGGCGAATCGGATTTGAAAACGTGCATTGCCATGCTCATCATGGAACGTCTGGGTATTGGCGGCAGCTTCGCCGAGTTTCACCCCGTCGATTTCAAGGAAGATTTTGTTTTGGTAGGGCACGATGGACCGCATAACATCGCGATTGCCGAAGGACAACCTGTATTGCGCAGCCTCAAAAAATACCACGGGAAACCCGGTTTTGGCGCAGGCGTTGAATTCAAAATCAAGGAAGGGCCAATTACAATGCTAAGCATTAGCTCGACTTATGAAGGCAAAATGAAATTCGTTATTGCCGAGGGCGAATCCATTGCGGGGCCAATTCCACCAACAGGCAACACCAATACACGCGGCTTTTTCAAACCAGATGTTCGGACGTTTCTCAAACGCTGGATCAACGAAGGGCCAACGCATCACTTTGCGCTGGGAATAGGCCATCACGCCGAAACGATTCAGAAAATTGCCGACTATCTGAAGATCGAATCCGTCATTATTAAAATTAATAGATGACAAGGCTCAAACAGGCTCCGGCTGTTTGACTATAAAATAGCGCTTACCAATTCAAACAGCCGGAGCTTGTTTGAACCAATAGATAACTTCTTAAACCTTAATCCTTTAACCATGAATAGCTTTTTACTTTATCGCCTTCGACTTCTGGTAATTGGGAGTATGTTGAGCGTATTGGTTGCCGTACATGTTACGTATGCTCAATCGGCCAAGAGGTTGGTAAGCGGCAAAATCACCGCTGACGATGACGGCGAAGCCTTGGTTGGCGCTACTGTTACTGAGAAAGGAACCAGCAATGGCACTACGTCGGATACGGACGGAAATTTCAAACTGAATGTATCGGCTAATGCAATACTCGTCGTCAGCTTTATTGGTTACTCACCCCAGGAATTAGCTGCTACTAGTGGCAACGGCCAACCGCGTTCAACCTTTACGATAGCACTAAAAACTGACCAGCAACAATTGCAGGATGTCGTTGTAGTGGGTTACGGCACCCAGCGTAAAAAAGATCTGACGGGCTCCATCGTTAATCTGACAACTAAAGACCTGGTACCAATTCCATCGGCTACGAGCGTCGATCAGATGATGCAGGGCAAGGTTGCGGGGGTACAAATTACCCAGACGTCGGGGGCGCCGGGTGGTAATGTCAATGTTATTATTCGCGGGATCAGCTCTATTACGGGCGGCAATTCTCCGCTATATGTTGTTGATGGGTATGCCATTGGTACAGGCGGGGGCGGCTCTGATTTGAGTAGTTTTAGTGCTAATTCCTATACGGCA
>JANXVQ010000439.1 GCA_025351545.1 Spirosoma sp. | reverse complement strand
GTTCGTTGCTGGGGATGACCGTTGATTTTGGTTGACAACTTAAAAAAGCAGCCACAATAAGAAAGGCAAAAGTCTTCATTGGCGTAGTTCGTTTGTCTGCATGGACCCAATTCGGTTTGCAAACGTTGTAAAGTTGGTCATAATGTTAACCAATCTGTCAATCTGTCATAAATGCCGGTGATGGAACAGGATTTGACACCACACAAGTAGACTCATAATCTAATTTAACAATCAATTATGGAAGCCGTACAAAGCGAAAAAGGGCAGATTTCAATTCATACCGAGAATATCTTCCCGATTATTAAGAAATTCCTTTATTCCGACCACGAAATTTTTCTGCGGGAATTAGTATCAAATGCTGTTGACGCCACTCAGAAACTGAGCCAGTTGGCTTCATTTGGTGAATTTGGGGGCGAGTTAGGTGATTTGAAAGTAACGGTCGCGCTTAATGAGGAAGCTAAAACCATCACCATCAGCGATAATGGTCTTGGCATGACTGCCGATGAAATCAAGAAATACATTAACCAGATTGCGTTCTCCGGGGCAACGGATTTTCTGGAAAAATATAAAGATAAGACCGACGATAAAGGCCAGATTATCGGCCATTTTGGCTTAGGTTTCTATTCGGCGTTCATGGTAGCCGAAAATGTTGAGATTGTTACCAAATCCTACCGCGACGGTTCTGAAGGAGTTCGCTGGGTTTGTGACGGATCGACCGAATTTGAGCTGACACCCGCCGAACGCCGTGTGACGGACCATGCCGGACGCGGAACGGATATTATCCTGCACATCGCTCCAGATTCTGAAGAGTTTCTGAGTAAAGACCGGTTGCGGGGTATCCTGAATAAGTACGCCCGTTTCCTGCCCGTTCCGGTGGAGTTCGATGGCGAGGTGGTAAATAATACGGCACCAATCTGGATCAAAACACCGTCGGAATTAACCGACGAAGATTACAAGAATTTCTACCGGGAATTGTACCCGATGGGAGAGGATCCCCTGTTCTGGATTCACCTGAATGTGGATTATCCATTCAATCTGACCGGTATTCTGTATTTTCCCCGTGTCAAAAACGAACTGCGCTTTCAACGTGAGAAAATTCAGCTTTACAGTCGTCAGGTGTTTATTACCGATGAGGTAAAAGACGTAGTGCCCGACTTTCTGATGATGTTGCATGGCGTAATCGACTCGCCGGATATCCCGCTCAACGTGTCGCGGAGTTTCCTGCAGGCCGATGCCAGCGTTAAGAAAATTAATGGATATATCACTCGTAAAGTAGCCGATAAGCTCAATGACCTGTTCAATGCTGATCGGAAAGCGTTTGAAGATAAGTTCGACGATATCGGACTGTTCATCAAATACGGCATTTTGAGCGACGAAAAGTTCTGGGAGAAAGCGAAGAACTTCGTATTGCTCAAAAATACCGAAGGTGTTTTCGCCACATTAGACGAATATCGCGAGAAAATTCAGGCGAACCAGACCGATAAAAACGAAACGCTGGTCTTGCTCTATACGTCCGATCGCAAACAGCAGGACGTTTATATTGAATCGGCAAGTCGCCGGGGCTATGATGTTTTGTTAATGGACAATGTCATTGATTCTCACTTCATCAATGCCCTTGAGCAAAAACTGGAAAAAGTTCATTTCCAACGTGTAGACGCCGATACCGTCGATAAATTAATTGATAAAGGACTGAACAACGAAAGTGTTTTGTCGGAAGATGACCAGACGAAACTGAAAGAAGTGTTCGAGCAGGTGCTCAATAATAAAATGCTCAATGTGAGTGTAGAGGCTCAACCGACTGATGAACTACCCGTTACGATTACGGTGCCGGAGTTTATGCGTCGGATGAAAGACATGTCAGCCCTCTCGGGCGAACAGTCGTTCTACGGTAACCTGCCGAATACCTATAATGTAGCGGTTAACGCAAACCATCCGCTGATTGGCAAAGTTCTCGCCGAATCAGATGTTGATGTTCAAAAAGCGTTGGTAAAACAGATTTATGATCTGGCCTTGCTTTCG
>JANXVQ010000582.1 GCA_025351545.1 Spirosoma sp. | reverse complement strand
AAATCAATTTCGTAGAATACAACCGAGTCGCATGAAAAACGCAATACATAGCTTAGTGAAGTTGATTTCAGTAGTCAGTTGCCTTGCCGGGAGTTTGACCGGGTTTGCCCAAGCACAAAACTGGACTGAAACGGCTCCCGGCGTTTGGAAGGCATCCGTAGGGAAACCCGAAGCGTATAATCTGCTCACAGCGGCCGAGTCGCAGCCGAATATGGATGCGTTGGCAAAACTTGGCAGAACAGATTTTCCCTTACCCAAAACGGATATTGTCGTTCGGGTAGAAGGCGGCAAGACGTATCTGCGCTTTCCACTCGATCGGGAAGAGCAGCTGTTTGGTTTTGGCCTGAACTTTCAAACGGTGCATCAGCGGGGTAAAATTCTGCAACTCCATGTGGATCACTACGGCGGAAAAGACGATGGCCGTACCCACGCGCCGGTGCCGTTTTATGTGTCGACAAAGGGTTATGGCGTATTTGTGAATTCAGCTCGTTACATCAACGTATATGCCGGAACGGCCGCCCGAAAGGATAGTAAAAACCCGCCCAAGTTACAGGATCGCAACACGGATAAAGATTGGGAAGCCCGCCCGTATTCCGACGCGGTGGAGATGCTGGTGCCTGCCGAAGGTGTTGATGTGTATGTGTTTGGCGGGCCGACCTCGCTGGATGCGGTGCGCCGGTTTAATTTGTTCAATGGGGGCGGATGCCTGCCACCGCGTTGGGGTTTGGGCTTCACCCAACGGGTCAATCGGCTTTACTCCGCCGATGATGTACAGAAAGAAGCGCAGGAATTTGAGGATAAAAAATACCCACTGGATTTCATTGGACTGGAACCGGGCTGGCAAAGTAAGTCGTATCCCTGCACATTTGAATGGGATAAAACCCGTTTTCCACAGCCGGAAGCATTTATCAAAACCATGCTGAGTAAAGGCATTCGGATCAATCTCTGGACAAATCCCTATGTGTCGCCCGAAGCGTCAATTTACCCACAACTGGCTCCGTATACGGGTTCGCACACGGTTTGGGTAGGCGCAGTGACTGACCTGACCATACCGAAAGCCCGCGAACTGTTTTGGGGTAAATTTGCCCGCGAACACGTTGATATTGGCGTCAGTGGCTACAAGATTGACGAAGTTGATGGCTCCGATTATTATCTCTGGCCCGACGTAGCGACGTTCCCGTCGGGCATTAGCGCCGAGCAGATGCGGCAAACCTATGGCTTGCTGGTTCAGAAACAAAGCACCGACCTATACCGTAAACGTAATCAGCGAACCTACGGCTTAGTGCGGGCATCGAACGCGGGTGGATCGTCGCTTCCGTATGTTATTTACAACGATTATTACCGACACGAAGATTTTATTACGGCCCTCATTAACAGTGGTTTCGCGGGTGTTCTCTGGACTCCGGAAGTGCGGGCGTCCAAAACGAGCGAAGAATGGCTGCGTCGGTTTCAGACTGTTTGTTTTTCGCCGATGGCCATGATTAATGCCTGGGCGAGTAGTACAAAACCCTGGTCGTTTCCCGATGTGGCCGAGCCGATTCGGGAGGTGGCGCAACTTCGCATGCAGATGATGCCCTATTGGTACACAGAGTTTGCCAAATACCATTTTGAGGGTACTCCGCCATTCCGGGCTATGAATCTGGAAGAGGGTTTTCAAACAGATGTCAAAAGGCATGTTTTGACCGCTAGCCTGGAGGAGAATCCCTATGCCGAAGCGGTCAGTAGAGAAATAAAAGATCAGTATATGGCTGGTGAATACCTGCTGGTGGCTCCCTTGTTTACGGGGCAGAAATCGCGCAAGGTCGTCCTGCCAAAAGGCAAATGGTTCGACTTTTATACGGGCCAGCTTGTTGGCGACGGTGAGGTAATCACGGTGACGCCGGGTCTCGACAAAATTCCGGTTTTTGTGAAAGATGGCGGACTAATTCCAATGATGCCCCCTTTATTACACGCGCCCAAAGCCGACCAAAAAGTAGATGTGGAGGTTCGGCATTACGGCGAAAAATCCGCTCAGTACAAGCTATACGACGATGATGGCGAAACGTTTAACTATGAAAAAGGTCAATATTCCTGGCGTACCGTCAGCGTAGAACGGCAGAAAAATGGGCAATGGAAGGGCAGTATATCGGTCCCCGAAAAAGGCAAGCCAAATACAATCGGTAATGTGACGTGGCGGTTTATGACCAGCAAATTATCAAAATAATGAAAACGGAATCTGTCCATTCGTAGTCCGCTAATCTGGACGGAATAATCGCTGTTGATCTATGCTGTACAAGACCGGATTTGTTCTGCTAATCCAGTTGCATCAGTACTACCTTTGCGCTGTAAAATGATCGGCCAACAAGCTGTATGTATATGTTGACAATCGCCATTCTGAGTGATATTCATGCTAACCTTCCCGCGTTCAATGCTGTATTGGCAGATATTGACGCCAGAAAAGTAGATCAGATTTTTTGCCTGGGCGATCTGGTTGATTTCGCTCCCTGGCCGAATGAAGTCATTGATATAATTCGACAAAATCGTATTCCTACATTAATGGGAAATCACGACGAGCGAATTGCCTTCGACCACCCGCTTATTGCGTTACGCAAACATAATGCTGAGGAAACGCAAGCCAGAACGGCGGCCATTGACTACACTCGACAGGCAATTACCGAAAACAATAAAGCCTTTCTGACGAGTCTACCGCGTCAGATTCAGTTGTCTTTTTCTTTTGCTGATACAACCATAATTATTCTGCTGGTCCATGCCAGTACGCGAACTAACGATGAATACATTTATGAGAGCCACGATCAGGAAGATTTACGGGCGATGATGAATGAGAAGAACGCTGATGTACTAATCATGGGCCACACCCATATGTCATATATCCGCCCGCTTAACGACAACGGCGTTGGTAAAGCGGTTTCGCCAATTGCCATTAACTGCGGATCGGTTGGGCGCTCCAAAGAAGACGATGCGCTGGCAACTTACCTGTTATTGACTATTTCTGGCGAACAGACTACGTTTTGCGAGGATTCGATAAGGTATGAACTAATAAAGGCTAACTACCCTGCTGAGCAGACCGTTGCAAAAATTCATGCCAGTTCGATCCCTAATTTTTACGCCGATTTTTTGCAACGGAATGTACAACATTCATCTTCTGCTACGCAAAAATAAGTAGCGATCAACTCATCGTAAAATAGCACTATCCTGAGCGGATTTTATGTACTGTTGCGCGTCTTCGGGTAATAAAAAACGTTTCGCTGCCAGTGCCTGAACGGCCTTTTGAACAGCCTCTACGTAGCCATCATGCGTTTCATAGCGTTCCTGTAAAGACAAGCGCGGGTCGTTGGCTGACAAGCGTTCGGCTTTGGTCGTTTTGAACGGTATGTTCTGGCCCGAACCTTCGCAACCGTCGTTTTCGCCGAAGTCCGCCCGTCGTAAAGCCCAACCCGTGGTGGTGGCGGTTGGTACGGAAACGGGAGGTAAACGGATGCCGGCTACTTCGTTACCGTCTTTATCGACTTTGGAGACAAAATTCGTGTAGGTGGGTCGCCCTGCTACACTGGTTGGA
>JANXVQ010000309.1 GCA_025351545.1 Spirosoma sp. | reverse complement strand
ATTCGTTTGGAAACCAAGCCGATCGGTTACCGAATTTATGAGCCTGCAACTAATGTATGATGTTACGCGCCTGGATGTTTTTCAGTCATTTGCTACCCACGCCCGCAAGTTTTTTACACATCCTCGGCTGCTTGAAATTATTGAATTTCCGGTCTTGTTTCTGGGTGCTACACCCGAAAATACACCTGCCATGTATAGTCTGATGAATTATGCGGAGATGGCGTTGGGCACCTGGTATCCGATGGGAGGTATGCACGAAATTGTGAAGGCAATGGTTAGGCTGGCCGAAGAAAAAGGTGTTAAAATTCTATTAAATCAGACTGTTCAGAAAATTGACATACTTAACAACAAAGCCCGGCGAGTTATAACCAGCGACGGCGTTTTTGAAGCGGATGTCGTTGTGGCGGGTGCCGATTACAATCACGTCGAAACAAGTCTGGTTGACAATGAGCATCGGAATTATGATGATGCCTATTGGAAAACACGTGTGATGGCTCCTTCATCGCTTTTGTTTTACCTTGGTGTCAATAAGCGCATACCCCGATTACAACATCACAATCTGTTTTTCGATGAAGATTTCAAACTTCATGCGCAGGAGATTTATGAAACACCCCGGTGGCCTACTAAACCGTTATTCTACGCGTCGGCATCATCAAAAACTGACCCGGGCGTTGCGCCTGAAGGCTGCGAAAACCTGTTCTTATTAATTCCCGTCGCACCTGACCTCATGGATGATGAAGCTACCCGCGAGTACTATTTTAACCTGATTATGGATCGGCTCGAAGCCTACGTTGGCGAGGGTATCCGTAGTCATATAGTTTTCAAGCGTAGTTACGCACACAGTGATTTTAAGCAAGATTATAACGCGTTTCGGGGTAATGCCTATGGTTTGGCTAATACTCTTCGGCAAACAGCGCTACTAAAACCATCATTAAAGAACAAAAGGGTCAACAACTTGTTCTACACCGGTCAGCTCACCGTGCCGGGACCGGGCGTCCCTCCTTCTCTCATTTCAGGATTAGTAGTGGCAGAGGAAGTTGATAAAGAATTTGCTTAGTAATAAAGGAGGATATGAACTATAAGAACAAAGAAAACGGGTAGTATCTACACTTTCTTTGTTCTTATTAGATGGCCTCTTTCTCCTAAATCCCTTTATCAATCCTATTTCCTTAAAACCCAATGATGGCGTTATTCAATAAGACCGCACTGGAATGCAGTAAATTAATTACGGAGCGTTACAGTACGTCATTTACGTTAGGGATCAAAACGCTCGATCGTAAATTTCACATGCCTATTTACGCCATCTACGGATTTGTTCGGTGCGCTGATGAGATTGTGGACACATTCCACGAATACGACAAAAAAACATTGCTTCAACGCTTTAAACATGATGCGTATCAAGCAATTGAAGAAGGTATCAGCCTGAATCCCGTATTACAGTCTTTCCAACTGGTTGTTGCCCAGTATAAGATTGAGCATGAATTAATTGATGCTTTTCTAAAAAGCATGGAAATGGACTTATACTATCAGGATTACGACGCCAACGGGTATAGTGAATACATTTATGGCTCAGCCGAGGTCGTTGGCCTGATGTGTTTGCGGGTTTTTTGTGAAGGCAATTCAGCCGAGTTTGAGCGTCTGCGTGGAGCGGCCTGTAAACTCGGCTCAGCCTTTCAGAAGGTGAATTTCCTGCGCGATCTTAAAAGTGATTTCGTTGATCGGGGACGCACCTATTTCCCCGGTGTCGATTTTAATGACTTCGGTTGCGATGCCAAGCAACTCATTGAAGCCGACATCCAGCACGACTTCGACCAGGCGTATATAGGCATCATGAATCTGCCGCTCGGGGCCAGAATGGGCGTTTATTTAGCTTACATATATTATCAAACGTTATTCAACAAAATTAAGCGGCTATCAATCTCTCGCATTCAAAATGAACGGGTTAGGGTTCCGAATCCTCAAAAATTTGCTTTACTGGCACAAACATATCTGAGGTATCGTCTGAACGTACTTTGGTAAGCAGACTCTCCAGAATCTACACACTCATCCCTACTTTTTCAAACATGCCCAAAGCGGAAAGATAGGCCTGAACGACTTTGGTTATTTGTGGTCGGCGCTGATTCATATTACTATCCACTTCCTGCATAAAATTTTCCCAATTAGAGGCATTCAGGGAACCCAGCGCGACAGATGTAGCGGGTGTAGGCGAGCCGCATGCCGCCATCCGCAGAGGATAAACGGCGTTTCGCCGGGGCCAACGACGATCGTGACGGGTGTTGTCCCCGGCAAATAGTGGATATTTCTTCAAATCAGCACTTCGAATATCATTTGCCTCCAAAGCCCAGGTTTTGTCTGGTTTTGGATACACATACGGCGTTCTCTGTACCGATTAACATCCAGTCGATATAATCGCCGAAATTATACGTTTTGCCATCTATACTCACTTTCCGGCCGCTATAGTGTTTTTAAACAACTGGGGAGTAAATTTATTCTTTGCCGACCACTCATCGCAAGCATCACCAATGACGACGGGATAGTTCGCGAGAAGGTGTTTTTCGGCGAACTCTTCATAACTCATCCGGTCTATTCTCCCACCACGATATTCTTCCCGCGGACTAATTCAACAGTTTGGTTAGCCATTTGACAGATGAATTAATTTATGTAAAAGAGGTGCTGATTATGCTTTAGACTGAAGCTGTTCTAAAATAGATAGTCGCCATCCAGTCTATTTATTGTTCAGTGCCTTTTGGCAACTTCTCTAAAACCATTTGGCGACCATACCCTGTTTTTTTCTACCTATCTTTGCCTAAAATCATTTAGTTTTTGTCAATGGTGGACGAAGTACTTATTTCGCCGGAAGTTCTGTCCCAATACGAAGCCGTTATCGGGCTTGAAGTTCACTGTCAGTTGCTTACACAAAGCAAAATATTTGCGGCCGATGCCAACGCGTTCGGAGCCGAGCCAAATACCA
>JANXVQ010000299.1 GCA_025351545.1 Spirosoma sp. | reverse complement strand
ACCAGTCCGGCGAAAAATGGACGTATGGCTCAAGTATTGATGTTCTGGACTATTGGGTAGAAGTGGTGTCGGGCATGCCCCTCGATCAGTTTTTTCAGAAACAAATTTTTGAACCGTTGGGTCGCTTCAAAACCTTGTATGTTTAAATTGGCAAAATAGTAGAGATCAGCAATGCTTTTTCTAAGCAAGTCCGTATCTATCGTTCCGGGTATGTCTCTACCTGACCCGATAACTCCTGAATAGCTTGCTGTAATTGATTCCGGCTCAGTAGAATATCCATTTCCAGCGGAAAATCAGGATACTCATGCCAGGATGGAGTCAGGTTATGGCCTAGCTGAATTTGTAGACGATATTCATCATCGGGTAGTGCTTTTGCGGCCATACTCAATCCGGGCTCCGAAAACGTCAGGGCAACATGTGTAGTGGCTTTATTCCAGAGCGATCGGAGTCCGCTGAGCAGTCGTTTAACTTCCCACGTTTGCAATCGTGCCGATTGTGTATCCGCCTTTTGACGCCAGAGTGTGGAGAACCGGCACTGAAGTCGATTCCGGTCTCGCCAGGTTGTTGTCGCCTTGCCATACCCCAGAATTGAGAATTCAAAGGAGTCGAGTGAATCTGAAGAAGATACAAATTTCATAATATGTATAATTAGGTCATTAACTATTCTCTACTTAACAAATATACTAAACTCCTTGTTTCAAATTTTTGGCCCAATCAGTTATTTCGACCAGACAGGAGCTATCCTATCCAACGGGAAATTTCACCAGTGTAGTAACTTCCTGCTCCGCTACCTTAGCGGCTTAGCCACTTTCCTTATCTTTGCGCCCGAAAAGAGTATACACACTAATCATTTCAGATAGATGGCAAACGTGCTCATTATTGGAGCCGGTGGAGTTGGTAGCGTTGTGGCACACAAATGCGCCATGAACAGCAATGTCTTCACAACGATTATGCTGGCCAGCCGCACAAAATCAAAGTGCGACCGTATTGCAGCCGAGATTCAGGAAATGCACGGCATAACGGTTCAAACAGCCCAGGTAGATGCCGATGTAGTGGCCGAAATGGTCGCCCTGATCCGGTCATTTAAGCCCGTGCTGGTTATTAATGTGGCCCTGCCCTATCAGGATCTTCCTATCATGGATGCTTGCCTGGAAGCGGGAGTTCACTATATGGACACAGCCAACTACGAACCCAAAGACGTTGCCAAGTTTGAATATAGCTGGCAGTGGGCCTACAAAGAACGCTTTGAGCAAGCTGGCCTGATGGCGCTATTAGGCTGCGGATTCGATCCGGGTGCTACGCAGGTGTTTACAGCCTATGCCAATAAACATCACTTCGACCGGATGGATTATCTGGACATCGTAGACTGTAATGCAGGTAATCACGGCAAAGCGTTTGCAACGAATTTCAACCCGGAAATCAACATTCGGGAAATTACCCAGCCCGGTCGCTATTGGGAAAACGGCGAGTGGATTGAGATTCCGGCCATGAGCATACACAAACCGATTTCATACCCCGCCATTGGTGAACGTGAATCGTATGTGCTGTATCATGAAGAGTTGGAGTCACTGGTGAAGAACTTTCCAACCCTGAAACGGGCGCGGTTCTGGATGACTTTCGGACTAGCGTATCTGACCCACCTGGAAGTTCTCCAGAACGTGGGCATGACGCGTATCGACAAGGTGAAATTTCAGGGGATGGACGTTATACCCCTCGAATTTCTGAAAGCAGTTCTGCCCGCCCCTGAGTCGCTCGGCGAAAACTATACCGGTCAAACCAGCATTGGCTGCCAGATTAAGGGCATAAAAGATGGGGAAGAACGCACGTACTTTATCTGGAATAACTGCGATCATGCCGAAACCTACCGCGAAGTGCGCGGGCAGGCCGTTAGTTATACAACAGGCGTGCCGGCAATGATTGGTGCGATGTTGCTACTGACCGGCGTTTGGCTGAAACCCGGTGTCTGGAATTGCGAAGAACTGGACCCGGACCCATTTATCGAGCAGATGAATAAGCAGGGCTTACCCGTACAGGAGCGTATAAATGTTCCGCTGCCGCACGAATATCCGGTAGCTTGATTATAATTTGAAAAATAAGAATCCCACTAACGTAAGAAGGTGGGATTTTTCGTTATTTAGCTAGGCCACAAAGCATTAAACAAGAAACTCTTATTCCTATGAAATCAACCCTCCTGACGATCTTACTGGCGGTGTCGCTTTCGGGTGTATATGCCCAAACCCGCGATTCGACTAAAATAAAAACCGCCCCACAAGCCAATTCCAACGACCGGCGAAACGGCTATGAAACCTATCAGTCCACGAGCCAGATTGTTGGCGCCGGACCTTATACGATGGTGAACACAATAGACCATCGTTATGAAGGTCTGCGTGGTACGCCTTATTTTTTACCAGTCTGGGCCAAGGGACAAGTTGAGATGGCAGCCGGACAAAATTATACGAACGTACCGCTCAAATTTAATGCGTATCAGCAGCAACTGATATTACTTCGCACATGGGCCGGAAACGATTCTATTATTGTCAGTGCCGATCAGGTCAAGCGCTTCATCCTGAACAATACCGATGGGCAGACGTATCTGTTTGAACGATTACCATCGGTCATAACGAACGATCAAAGTCTGAAAAACGGGTATTTCATGGTGCTGTACAGAGGAAAAACCGCTTTGCTTAAACGAATTGCCAAAACCTTTAAACAGGCCGACTATAAAAATCCTTACTCAAACGATGTGCGCTTCGATGCATTTAGAGATGCATTTTCCTACTACTTACTCAAACCCGACCAGACTTTAACCAAAGTCAAGCTCTCGGACAAATCACTTATAGACGCACTCGGCGACCGAAAAGATGAATTGAAAGCGTTCGTAAAGCAGGAAAATTTGTCTTTCAAGACAGACAATGACGCCATTCAACTCGTAAAAAAATACGACAGTATGTAACCCATTGTGTGGAATTTGGTGAGTGTAAACATCCAGGTGATAACCTCGTTCACGCTGGAGTAAATGATATGTTGGTTAGCCATGCCCTATCGTCAAGATATAGTATAGCTAAAACACTTTACTGAATTGCATTTTCTATGGTACTACGTCCACTTTATTACACACTTGTCTGCGCTTTAGGAATAGTTGCCTCTACAGCTAACAGTATCGCCCAGTTAAACGACACAACTGTCTATGTAGTTGTAGAACACCAACCTGAGTTTCCCGGAGGGCTGGATGCTATGAAAAATTACTTACTGGCAAATGTCCGCTACACAGCCGAAGCGAAAAAAGCAGGTATTAAAGATCGCGTTATTATCTCATTTATTATTGAACCTGATGGGCAAATGACAGAGATACGTTTACTGAAGGAGATAGGCTACGGGTGTGATGAAGAGGCTATTCGCGTAGTAAAAAAAATGCCACGCTGGACTCCGGGAAATCAATCGGGCAAGCCGCTACGTGTCAAATACAATTTGCCGGTGCTTTTTGGCATGGACTATCCCAAGCTCAAAAAGTATTAGTTTCATACCTTTGTGGTATGAATACGAATCTGCTGCAAAACCTTGAAACAATTCCTTCGCCTTGCTTCGTGTTGGAAGAAGCCAAACTTCGCAGGAACCTCGAACTCATTGACGCCGTGCAACGTGCGGCTGGCGTAACGATCATTCTGGCGCTGAAAGGCTTTTCCATGTATAGTGCATTCCCGCTCGTTCGCGAGTATTTGAGCGGAGCTACAGCCAGCTCGCTCAATGAAATAAAACTCGTTAACGAATATATGGGTGCGCAGGCTCACGCCTATATTCCAGCCTATCAGGATGCGAGTTTCGATGAAGTCGTTAGCCGTAGTAGTCACCTGACGTTCAATTCGTGGAGCCAGTGGGAACGGTTTAAAGACCGGACAGCAGGCAAGCCCGTTTCCTGTGGCATTCGCGTTAATCCGCAATATTCGGAGGTGGCAACGGATATGTACAATCCCTGCGTGCCCGGCTCACGACTCGGTGCCACCCGCGACCAGTTGCCCGATCGGCTGCCAGAAGGTTTAGACGGCATTCATTTTCACACGCTTTGCGAGAATGATTCCTTTACCCTCGAACGCACCCTCGACGCGCTCGAAAGTCGGTTTGGCGATTTACTATATCAGGCGAAATGGGTCAACTTTGGCGGGGGTCATTTAATGACTCGCGAAGGATATGATACCAATCACCTCATTGGATTACTAACCGCTTTTCGTCAGAAATATAACGTAGAGGTAATTATGGAACCGGGCTCAGCCATTGCCTGGCAAACGGGTGTTCTGGTATCTACTGTGCTCGATGTGCTTAACAGTCAGGGGATTGACGTAGCCATTTTAGACACGTCCTTTGCTGCTCATATGCCCGACACACTCGAAATGCCCTACAAACCACGAATCATTGGGTCTTATCACGAACCCGTTGCCGGAAAATCAACCTATCGGCTGGGTGGTATGACTTGTCTTGCGGGTGACTTTATGGGCGATTACTCATTCGACAAACCGCTCACCGTTGGCGACAAAATCGTGTTCGACGATATGATCCATTACACAATGGTTAAAACTACGACCTTCAATGGCGTCAATTTACCGAGCATTGGTATCTGGAAGGAAAACGAATCATTTCAACTACTAAAAACGTTTGGTTACGAAAGTTTTAAAGACCGACTGTAGCACCCTTGGCATTACAACAAAAAACCTGCACATAATATCGTGTGCAGGTTTTTGATAGACAGCTAAAGGTAACCACCAAAGGCAGTTACAGTAAAGTAAAGCTACGATGGTTTTTGAGGATGAAAACCAGTTCGTTTAATTTTTCAGGAATTCGCGGTGGTAGGCCGCTTTATATAATTCTTCTTCGGGCAGGCTTTTGAAATATTCATAGGTAATACGAAGTCCTTCGGCCCGCGACACTTTCGGTTCCCAATCCAGAATCGCCTTTGCCTTCGTAATGTCGGGCTGGCGTTGTTTAGGGTCATCTACAGGTAAATCTCGGAGTACTAACTTCTGAGATGTTCCTGTAAGTTTGATAATTTCTTCGCCAAACTCCTTGATCGTAATTTCTGATGGGTTACCAATATTCACCGGATATGCGTAATCGCTAAGTAAGAGACGATAAATGCCTTCAACCAAATCATCGACATAACAGAAAGCACGTGTCTGGCTACCATCGCCAAAAACAGTCAGATCTTCTCCTCGTAATGCCTGCCCAATAAAAGCGGGCAATACGCGTCCGTCATTCAGCCGCATCCGGGGACCGTAAGTATTGAAAATCCGGACGATACGCGTTTCCAGACCGTGATAGGTGTGGTAAGCCATCGTTATCGCTTCCTGAAACCGTTTGGCTTCGTCATAGACACCGCGCGGCCCAATGGGATTTACATTGCCCCAATATTCTTCAGGTTGTGGATGAACAGTCGGATCACCGTAAATTTCCGATGTGGACGCAATCAATACCCGTGCTCCTTTTACCCGCGCCAGACCAAGACAGTTGTGAATACCCAATGAACCAACCTTCAGAGTTTGAATCGGGATTTTCAGGTAATCAATCGGGCTGGCAGGGGAGGCAAAATGCAGGATATAATCAAGTTCGCCCGATTGATTACCTGAAAATCCCGATTCAAACTCTGAAGGTTGGTTCATTGGGTATTCACAACTGTCTTGGTCTGGCGCGGGTAAAAGGAGC
>JANXVQ010000265.1 GCA_025351545.1 Spirosoma sp. | reverse complement strand
CGCCGTCAGCGTGCCGTCGGCTTTCTGAAATTGGGAGATACCTTTTTCGTTCAGACCCGCGTATTTCCAGGTATTAAATGTGCCCACCGGCAAGCCTTCTTTTACAATCTGTGACGAATTGCCCGACTGCCCTTTACCCCCTACGTAAGCCGTTGGAATCTGGTTGAGCGTAAATACATCGTTAGACAGCGTTTCGATTTTGTTGTCGTTATGAGCCAGATTGACCGATGTCCGCCAGGTTACGCGCTTGGACTGAATGGGGGTAGCCGCCAGCGTTAGTTCAACGCCTACGTTCCGCATCTTACCCGCATTGGCTGTCAAGGTATTGACGAAGAATTGCGTGGTCGACACGCCATATGTCCAGATCAGGTCCGATGTCAGTTTATTGTAAAATTCCAGCGTACCGCTCAGCCGGTTTTTGAGTACCGAGAAGTCAAGACCGACGTTATACATCGCCGTTTGTTCCCACCGCAGGTTAGGGTTGGGATTTTGTGTCGGACCAATACCGTTAATAAAATTGCCGTTGTAGTAGAACTTGCCCGTTGAGTTGTAGCGCAGTAGGGAAATGAACGGATCAAAGCCGAGTGAGTTACCCGTTACGCCGTAGCCTACCCGCAGTTTAAGATCATCGAAGAGATGTACATTTTCCATAAACCGCTCGTTATTGATGCGCCAGCCCACCGATACCGCCGGAAAAAGTCCCCATTGATTATTGGTTCCGAAAGCCGAAGAACCATCACGCCGAACGGATGCCTGCAACAGGTAGCGGTCAGCATATTGGTAGTTTACCCGACCATAGTACGAAATCAGACGGAGTGTTTTAATTGTTACTGTGCCATAATCCGTAAGATAACCCGTTGGGGGGCTCCCTAAACTGAGGTTATTATAGGTGGTCGCATCGGACACGAAGCCTTTATTCGACGATTGAAATCCATCGCCGGTGCGGTCCTGCTGCCATGAATAACCCGCCAGTAATTTCAGCCCATGTTCACCAACTTGCTTATTATAACTGAAATACGATTCGATGATGCGTTTGGTATTCGTATAAGAGGAACGAATAGCCAGTCCGTTGGCACCATAGGCACCCAGCGAATAGCGATTGGCGTAGGTGTTATTGTTAATCTGCTCATTCTGGCTCGACAGGCTTAAGTTATAATCCAGACCGGGTAGGATAGTAGCCTGAATCTGTCCATTGGCCAGAAACGTTTTGGTACGCGTATTCAGCGTATTCGTCTCAATGAGGGATGCCGGATTGGCATTTCCGCGAGCCAGATTCTCTTTGAACGTACCATCGGCATTGCGGACGTTTACGGTAGGTAAGTAGGACACCATATTCCCAAATACCTCATTCGGTATATTGTTGGCCAGATTATCCGAGTTGCTCAGCGACAGCGATAGCCGAAGTCGGTCATTAAGCGCTTTTTGCTGAATGTTAGCCCGGATAATCATCCGCTCGCGTGACGACCCGCGCATAATTCCCTGATTATTAAGGTAGTTAACGCTGGCACCGTAGAGCGTGCTGGCTGTGCCGCCATCGAAAGACAGCGTATGGTTGTGCGAATAAGCCGCGCGAGTCACCTCTTTTTGCCAATCGGTGTTGACAGGAACACCATTATTGGTATCATCGTCAATCGGGTTTAGTGCTTTCCCGTTTGCTTTCAGATAGCCCCGAATTTCGTCGCCTGTCAGAACGTCGATCCGTTTCGATACCTGTTCAATGCCGCCATACCCGTTATAGGATACCCGCGACTGGCCTTCTTTACCCCGGCGCGTTGTCACCAGAATAACGCCGTTCGCAGCCCGCGCTCCGTAGATAGCCGTTGCCGATGCATCGCGGAGAATGTCAATAGACACAATATCATCGGGGGGAATCAGATTGATTGATGCATCGGGGACTCCGTCAATCACGTAAAACGGCTCCTGAGCTGCTCCTTCGCGTAGGGTTGATGGCCCACGCAGGACGATAGACTGGGCATTCTGGTTCGGATTGCCGGATCGGGTGATGTTCAAGCCTGCAACTTTACCCTGTAGTAATTGAGCTGGCGAGGTAACCACACCCTGGTTAAAATCTTCGGCTTTAACGGTCGCAATCGAACTAATGATGTTCTTCCGTAATTCAGTACCGTAACCGGTTTTTACCACCACTTCGTCCAGTTGACTGGCACCTGGCGTTAACTGGACCGTCAATGAAGTTTGGATGCCAATTTCTATTTCTTTGGGGTCAAAGCCGATAAACGAGATAACAATCACCGCTTTCCCCTCGGGAACATTGAGGGAAAATTTGCCGTTGGCATCGGTTGTCGTACCCGAATTGCTGCCTTTTAACTGGACCGTAGCACCAGGCAACGGGCCGTTTTTTTCGTCGGTGACCGTACCCGCAATGGTTCGCTGAGGCTGATTGGCTATTTGAGAGTAAGGGTGAGAGTGGATTGCAGCCCCGGCAAATACTGGCGAACCAAGTAAGAGTACGGGGATGGACAACTGGACTGCACCGCCGAATATTATTCGGGTAAAGAGGGCCATACGTATGTTAATGATAGGTTGTAGCTGCAAAAGTACCACCCTGGCAACGATTGTATGGACTGATGGCTATTACGATTCTGTTAGCATAGTCGCCCTTTATAATTGAAAAAACTTTATTTTCCGGGTCGTGATTTAACATATGAATAACATTCGTGCCCGTACCTTGGTCTATTAACTTTAATCCTGTTCGTTTCCATGAAAGTGATTGTTTCTCTATTGATTTTTTCGATGGTTACGGCCCTGATACCGCCCGGTTTGGATACGCTGAAACTGAACCAGATTCAGTGCATTGGTTCGCACAATAGCTATAAACAGGCTATCGACCCGGCCCTATTCGCCATGCTGGATCGGACCGACTCTGTTATGTTTAAAGCTATTGAATACAGCCATATTAGCCTGTCTGACCAGTTAACGATGGGCTTGCAAAACCTTGAAATTGATATTTATGCTGACGCGAAGGGTGGCAAATACGCGCATCCGCTGGGACTCAATTTGGTGAAAGGGCAGCCACCTTACGATCAGGCAGGAGTAATGAATGAGCCGGGGTTTAAGGTGTTCCACATTCAGGATATTGATTTCAGAAGTAATTGCCCAACGTTCAGCGGTGGTCTGGCCGAACTCAAACGGTGGTCAGAAGCCCACCCGAATCATTATCCGGTCTTTATTACAATGAATGCCAAAGACGATACGATAAAGCGGCCGGGTTTCGCCATTCCTGAACCCTTTACGGGGCAGGTGCTCGATCAGCTAGACAGTGTAATCGTTGCCGGTTTGGGCCGTAGTCGATTAATAATTCCTGATGATGTACGTGGTAAGGCCAAAACGCTGGAAGCAGCCGTGCTGGCTGGTAACTGGCCAACAATGAAAGCTGCCAGGGGTAAATTTATGTTTGTGCTCGATGAAACCGGCCACAAGCGGGCGGCTTACATAGCGGGGCATCCGTCACTTAAAGGTCGTACCCTGTTTGCCAATGCCGAGCCGGGTACGCCCGAAGCAGCTTTTCTAATCCTGAATAACCCGGTAACTGATATGCTGCGGATTCAGGCGATGGTAAAGAAGGGCTATATCGTTCGGACCCGCGCTGATGCCGATACTAAAGAGGCCCGCACCAACGATAAACGCACTTTTGAGGCCGCTTGCCGATCGGGCGCGCAAATCATCACAACAGATTACTACGCTCCCAGCACATTTTTTAAGTCGCCCTACGTCGTAAGTTTCGACGCTGGAAAGTACCTTCGGCTAAATCCGTTTTTGCGATAGATAAAATCCGTTACAATGAAAGCGGCAGGAGCTAGATTGAAATAACATTAATGATCTCAGTCCACTGGTAGCAGAATCGTCGATGTGGGTAAGTTTATCCTGACCAAACGGGAGCCGCATCGGTACGCGTTTAAAACGTCAACCGTTCGTCACTTTTCCCGGACGGCACCATATAAACCAGCCAGTTGTTTTTTCAAATTCCCGGTAGCCCGTTGTAATAGTGACTCGACGGCCCCAACGCTAACGATCATTATTCCGGCCGTTTCAATATTGTTCAGCCCCTCAACTTTCGCCAGAAGGTAAGCCGTTTTCTGTTTGTCGGGGAGTTTGTTAATGGCCCCGAAGAGGATAGCTGCCTGCTCCTGATTTTCGAGAGCGATACCAGGGTGAAAAAAATCGGTGGGTTGGTATAATGCCTCCCCGGTTCGGGTGTCGAACAGGTTGGTAAAGAAGGCAAATCGCTTTTGTCGCTTCTGGTATTTTTGGAAATCCAGTGACTTGTTAATAACAATTCGGTAGAGCCAGGTAGTGGCGTTGGCATCACCTTTGAACGCATTTGCCGACCTGAATACCTCGATAAATGTATCTTGTACGATTTCTTCGGCGTCTTCCCGATTATGCACATAACCCAAGGCCAGATTGAATACCTGTTTTTTGGTATGCTCATAGAATTGCCTGAAGGCCAGTTCGTTGCCCTGTTGAATGTACTTGATTAATAAGGAAAAGTCTTGCAAATCAGTCATCAATAAGCTATATACCTACTGCCTTTTGTGACAATTGGACGCCTTGCTGCCGAGAAAGTCATTTATTGAAAAGCGCTTATATACCCAGGGCTTTCAGAATTTTCTCTACATCAAATTTCTCAATAGATGGGAAGTAAGTCTCGTAGGCCTCACGTTGGAGTTTAATGGCGTAGGTGCGGTGGAAAAAATAACGACCGTATTTGATGACGTAGTTGAGGATAAAAAAGCGATAGGCCTCGGGAAAGAACCGAATTTCGTTTTCCGTCAGGGGGAAAACCTTGTGATATTCTTTTAAAAACAGCAAAAACCGGTCTTCCATCATCGGCCCGATTACGTAACTGAACACCGTTCGGTCGCCAGCATTGGAAACGACCCGACTGAAAAAGTAAAAGTCCATAACCCGGTAACTGATGCGGAACCAGTCATAATCCCAGCGCGAATACAATTCGAGATTATCGGTCACCGAAAAGTTGCCGATGTTCCAATCGACAAATACAGGCATGGTTTCTACCGTTTTAGCCACGAGTTTCTGTCGATTTTCCAGAAATAACTCGCATTGGCGTTTCAGTTCGTTCACATGCATTCGATGTTCAAATTGCCCGGCTTCTGTTTCCAGTAAATCCAATAAGTCCCACACATCTGACCGAAGCGTTTTGCTGGATTTGGGTAGTACGGGGCTTACGCGCGAACACGCTTTATGAAACTTAGCTACCTGAGCACCAAGCTTTTGTATATGATGCTCATCTAGCCGGCGCGGTAATTTTAGCTGAATACGGATGGGATTATAAAACACAACCCAGGCATCTACAAAGCCATCACGGTGGCGATATGTATAAACCTGACCATCGCGCACCAGCGATTTCGCCAGTACATTCTCGAACGGATATAGCAGGTTATTGGCCAACGCGTGAATAATGCGGTGATCTTCCAGAAACTGCTCGTACTTGCCGAAATAAGACAGTTTGGCAATAATATGGCTGTCATCGTCAAACGTGACTTTGAAGACGTGGTTGGTCGAAACCCGCGCACTAATGTCTTCAATAGTTTGAATCTGTACAGACCCATCAAAATCTGCCCAGGCGTTTTTTATGATGGTAGGATAGTCAACAAGACGCATTAGATAATCTCAAAATAACGTTTCAATTCCCAATCACTGACCTGCCGCAGATACTGCCGCCATTCCCAGTCCCGTGTGCGGGTGAAATGGTCAACAAACTCCGCGCCGAAGAGTTCAGCCGCAATGGGTGAACCGGCCATTGCCCGAGTGGCTTCGTCCAAATTCGTGGGCAATATACCATTTCGTTTATCAGCATAGCCATTTCCAATAGAAGCGGGGATATCGAGAGTCAGTTTATGCCGAATACCGTATAAGCCTGATGCCGATGAAGCCGCTATGGCCAAATACGGATTGGTATCGGCTCCCGACACCCGATGCTCAACGCGGGTATAGGCTTCGGTGGAGTTCAGCACGCGCAGAGCCGTCGTCCGGTTATCGACAGACCATGTTATCGTTGTAGGAGCCCAGGCACCTTCCACCAATCGTTTGTAACTGTTGATTGTTGGGGCAAACATGGGTGTAATATGCGGTAAGCAATATAACTGACCCGCTATGAACTGACGCATTAATTCGCTCATGCGACCGGGTTGCGCCGGATCGTAGAACAGGTTTTGCGTTTGTTCCGGATTCCAGAGACTTTGGTGAATGTGACCGCTACAGCCGGGCAATTCGGTGTTCCATTTGGCCATAAACGTAGCAACAATCCCATGCCGATAAGCAATTTCCTTGACGGCTGTTTTGAACAGGGCCGCTTTATCGGCCGCCCGAACCACTTCGTCGTGCATAATAGCCGCTTCATAAACGCCCGGTCCGGTTTCGGTATGCAGTCCTTCGAGGGGCACATCGAACTGCGCTAACAGGTCAAACAGGTCGTGATAAAAAGCGCTTTCCAGCGAAGGGCGCAAAATAGAATACCCGAACATGCCCGGTGTCAGTGGTTCCAGTTGCTGGAAGTTTTTTTTATGGAGACTTTGGGGGGTTTCCCGGAAATTGAACCACTCAAACTCTTGGGCAAATTCGGCGTGGAAGCCCATTTGCTTACTCTGGGCTGCAATGCGTTTAAGCAACGAGCGCGGGCAGGCGGCCAGGGCATTATCATCTTTGGCTGAACTGAAATCGGCCAGGAAAAACGGAATATTATCTTCCCAGGGCAACTGCCGAAACGTGGATACGTCGATTCGGACTGGAGCATCAGGGTAACCTGAATGCCAGCCCGTTGTGCGGCCATTATCATACGGCGTGTCTGAAGAATCCCATCCCCAAACAACATCGCAGAACCCGAATCCATCGGTCAGGCCGTCCAGAAATTTCTGGCGGTGAATGATTTTTCCGCGCAGGACCCCATCAATATCGGTAAACGCATATTTGATTTTCGGGCTATCGCTCTGGTTGATGAAGTCGAGTATGTCTTGCTGGTTCATGATTCTGTAGACGTATTAAGCCGAGAACATACAGGATTATTGTTTATCCTCACTATCGGCCCAGAGAATTAGTCGTTGGTAAGCTACGATAATGTGTTGAAGGAGTGGATGTTTAGCCTGTAGAATAAGTGAAGTATAAACGGGCATATCCTTGTCTTCGAACGCCAAATCTATCTTCATCAGCGTTGTGCCCCTCCCTTCGAAATAGCCATACCACGTGTTGAATTTTCTAAAACGGATAGCCTGTCGCCCATCTGATGAATCGCAGATGTAAACAACGATGGCTCCTTCCCGTTTAAAAAAATCCCGAAAAATGGCGGCAATCGTTAGTGGCAGAAGAGAGTCGGACGGAGGATTTATAGTAAGTGTATTCTCTTCGATGCGAATAATGAACTCATAAACATCCTCATTAAATTCAGGATGTTCTGGAAATAAATAGCCTGATGGCTTAAACATTACTTCGTAGGTAATGCCTACTCCATTGACAAAATAGTAGGAGTTTGTGTAACCACCGCCAAACGTAAAGTCATGCTTTAATAACTGTTGTTCCTCGTTCTGCATTACGTTTTTTCAATTCAGCGATAGCCCCTTTCTGACTTTCGGTCAGTTCTCGGGGCTGGCTTTCCTCCAGTTTTCGTTGTTCCAGAATCCACCGGAACAAAGCCGCTCCACCTTTCGGCCGGTTGTTTGGATCGTGTACTGGTTTCATAGTAGTCATGCGATAGGTCAAAGGTACTTATTTCACTGTAAAACAATAATTAACCCAATTGGCGTTCGGGTAAATCCCAGACTTTGCTCCATCAGAATGCTTACCAGCGCGTCACTTTACATTATCCAGATTAAAATGTAATCCGCTGTTTTCGCGTCGGGCCATTGCCATTTTTATAACCAGATAAGCAACTTCAATCATATTCCGAAGTTCGCAAATTGGCACCGACACTTTTGACTGGCGGTAGAGTTCTTCGTGCTCTAAATAGAGTAGTTCCAGCCGGTCCATAGCCCGTTTCAGTCGCCGGTTCGTCCGGACAATACCAACATAGTTCGACATAATCGACTCTAATTCTTTCTTCATCTCGGTCACGAGCACCAGCTCTTCGGGGTGAGTTGTGCCGGCGTCATTCCAGGCGGGTATATTCTCGGGTAAAGCAGCCTGATTTAGTAATTCAACCGTTTTTTCATAAGCCCGATGCCCAAATACCACCGCTTCGAGTAATGAGTTTGATGCCAGTCGATTAGCGCCGTGTAGGCCGGTACAGGCACATTCGCCGACGGCATAAAGGAATTGAATGTTTGTTTGGCCCCACTCATTTACCCGAACACCCCCGCAGAGGTAGTGTTGGGCGGGTACAACCGGGATATAGTCTTTCCGTAAATCAAGCCCTAAATGGTCACGACAATAGGCCGTGATGTTTGGGAAATGCTCAATGAACTTCTCGTAATCGCAGTGGGTAACGTCTAAATAAACGTGTGGGTCGCCGGCTTTTTTCATTTCGGAGTCGATGGCTCGGGCCACAATATCGCGCGGAGCCAGCGATAGGCGAGGGTCATAATTTTCCATGAACGTCTCACCGGTTCGAGTCCGCAACACACCACCAAATCCGCGTACTGCTTCCGAAATCAGGAAATTGGGTTTTTTGCCCGGCTCATACAGCGCCGTGGGGTGAAACTGAATGAACTCCATGTCCTTCCCAATTCCCTTGGCGCGGTAAGCCATCGCAATACCGTCGCCGGTAGCAATATTGGGATTGGTTGTGTTTTGATAAATATTGCCGATACCGCCAGTGGCCAGTAATGTTGTTTTGGCTAAAAACTGTTCAACCTGGCCTGTTCTGGTATTCAGCACATAAGCACCAAAGCACTTATTATCTGTATCGTAGCGGTGAACGGTTTCGCCAAGCTGGTGCCGGGTAATAAGTTCGACCGCGTAGAAATGCGTGAAAATTTCAATGGATTTCAGTGAATTGGCCTTTTCGAGCAAGGCCCGTTCAATTTCAGCCCCGGTGATGTCTTTAAAATGGAGAATCCGGAAGTCGGAATGGCCCCCTTCTTTGGCGAGGTCATAATCTATGCCGCCGTGTTCCTTATCGAATCGAGTACCGTAGTTGATCAATTCCTGGATACGTTCTGGTGCTTCCCGAACGACAATTTCGACGATATGACGGTCGCTCAGAAAATCACCCGCTACCATCGTGTCTTCGATGTGCTTCTCAAACGAGTCATCTTCCGACCATACAGCCGCAATGCCACCCTGGGCATATTTGGTGTTGGTTTCGTCGGCTTGAACTTTCGTTATCACGCCGATTTTTATGTCTTGCTGCAACTTTTCAAAGTGCATTGCCAGTTTGGTGGCATAACTCAGGCCCGCAATACCGGAGCCGATAACTAGAAAATCGAATTGATGAGGCATTGTTTAGTTAGGTTGAGCCGGTCGAATGCGTAGTTGGTCATTACTTAGGACTGAAAAGCTATTGCGAAGTTCGTTGCCCAGCTTTTCGATAACCTCGCATATGCGTTGTGATTTTTCTGCGCAACTTATTTTGAGTAGTCGAACTAGCAAAATGCCACAATGGGGCATACGAAGCCGATGGACAAGTTCGCCAAAATCTTTGTCTTCAGTAAGTAAAATAGCCTTTCGGTCAGTGGCAATTTGCAACACTTGCGGGTCAGGTATGCTAAAAAAAGATTCAGCTATAGCCAGAACAAAGTAGCCTTTGTCTCGTAATTGTTTAACAACAGCGAAATCAAAGTTTTCATTAGCTACAAAAGATAGGTCATCCGGCTTGGGCATAGACCACCTCATTTTTCACTGCTTCTGATGCAAACAATAAACAGGCATACAGTGCTTCTTCCGTAATACGTGGGTACGAATCCAATAGTTGTGGTATTGTTTCACCAGTACCCAACTTCTCTAAAATTAAATCAACAGGGATTCTTGTGCCTTTTATGACGGGTTTCCCGAACATGATAGTCGGGTCTGAGGTAATATAATCTCGCCAGTTCATAGTTTTTGGTTTGTTAGCACTATTTGCCAGATTTTTACTTGCTCAACTCCAGCATTCTTGCTACAGATTCGTACGCTTTCAGTCGCACATCTTCCGGAACAATAATTTCTGGTTGTTCGTAGAGCAGGGCGTTGTAGACCTTCTCCATCGTGTTCATTTTCATATAAGGGCATTCCGAACAGGCGCAGGTGTTATTTTGACTGGCTGGTGCCGGAATGATTTTCTTGTTTGGAACCGCCTGTTTCATTTTGTGCAGAATCCCGGCTTCTGTCCCCACAATAAATGTTTGTTCAGGGCTATCCACTACATATTTCAGCAGGGCCGTTGTTGAACCGACAAAATCGGCCTGGCTCAAAATATGCTCCTGGCACTCGGGGTGGGCAATAAATTTTGCTTCGGGATACTGCACCCGTAGTTTGTTCAGTTTTTCGAGCGAAATGTCGATGTGAACAATGCAGGCCCCATCCCAGAGAACCATATCGCGACCGGTTTTCTTCGAGACGAAGCGCCCGAGGTTAGCATCGGGCGCGAAGATAATTTTCTGATCTTTGGGCAGGCTTTCGACAATTTTCAACGCGTTTGACGACGTAACGATGATGTCGGATAAAGCTTTTATTTCGGCCGAACAGTTGATGTATGACAGGACAATATGATCGGGATACTGTGCTTTGAACTCCGCGAATTTATCGGCCGGAGCCGAGTCGGCAAGTGAACAACCGGCGTTAAGATCGGGAATGACAACCTTTTTTCCGGGCGACAATACTTTCGCTGTTTCACCCATAAAATGCACACCACAAAACACAATCATGTCGGCAGGGGTAGCGGCTGCCTGCTGGCTCAGGCCAAGGCTATCACCAATATAATCGGCTATATCCTGAATGGCACCGTCTACATAATAATGAGCCAGAATGACAGCATTCTTCTCTTTCTTGAGTCGATTGATTTCGGCGACTAAATCTATGTCTTCAGCGACCGGTTTGTTGACATAACCGACACGTTGAACTTCTTCCAGGAGTGCTTCCATTGATGGCATGCTAGGGGGTTTCTATACTAAACAACGAATAACGGTAAAATGTCACTACATTAGATAAGCTGACCTATGCAGAGTGGTGCATATACACCGCACGTATAAATCGGTGGGGCGAATTTCAGGAAACGTTTCGGGCTTTCAAACAATGATCAGTATTTGGTTAGTTTTGGCATAAAGCTTTCCCATTCATGACCAGCGATTTTCTTAAACTTCGTATTGTCCGCATCCATTCCGAAACGTCAGATACCAAAAGTTACCATCTGGAGTCTATAGATGGACAACCTGTTTTACACCGTGCCGGACAATTTCTAACGCTAATTTTGACTCATCACGGTCACGAGGTTCGCCGATCTTACTCGCTTAGTTCGGCTGCGAATGAACCGTTGCGACTGACTATCAAGCGTATACAGAATGGGGAGATTTCCCGTCATCTGCTCGATACACTACAGGTTGGCGATGTATTGACCAGTTTATACCCCGCTGGGCGCTTTACACTTGATGAAAATATGCCGGGCGATCTGGTGCTTTTAGGGGCTGGCAGTGGCATCACACCTTTATTCGCTATTGTCAAACAAATTTTATGGACAGAATCGCAGCGGAAAATCACGCTGCTTTACAGTAATTCCAACGAACGAAGCATCATTTTTCGAGAGGAGCTAAACGAACTTCAGCGCCAGTTTCCTGATCGGTTTCGATTATTTTACTTGCTGAGTAATCCATTTGACGAATGGACTGGCCTACGCGGGCGGTTGAATAATGTCATGCTCGAACGATTACTACCCGATTTAGTTGGCACATCGGATCGACAGACGCTCCATTTTTATGTGTGCGGCCCGAGCGATTATATGCGAATGATACAATTTACGACCGTATTCAGCGGATTTCGGCCTGATCAGATCAAGCGTGAGAATTTCGTAATTGAACCGGTTGTATTAACGCCCCCGCCCGCACTTGCCCAGGATCGAACCGTATTATTGAGATTTAAAGGGCGCGAGGTCGAGATTCAGGTTCAGGCTTACAAATCTATTTTGCAGGCTGCCTTGGATGAAGGTATTGCGCTTCCTTACAGTTGCCGAGGAGGGCGTTGTTCAACGTGTATCGCTCGTTGTCAATCGGGAAGCATCCATATGACAATTAATGATGTATTGACCAATCGGGATCTTCGCGAAGGCTGGGTACTAACCTGTACTGGCTACCCCGAAAGTGACGGGGTGGTGCTGGAAATTTAATTGTACAGATTGGTTTTTTGCCTTTAACAAAACCAGCGGCTAAGTCCGGCGAAAAGCACTGGGCGTAGTGCCGGTATAATGGCGAAACTGCACATTAAAATGCGCCAGTGTTACATAACTGCATTGGCTGGCAATGTAACACTGGCAGTTCAGAGTTAGCTACTGACAACCGTCGTGCCTGTGATGCATTATGTTTTCCGTACATTCCCACATACTAAAATTTAAAATAAGTTCTGCAACCGGTGCAAAAAATTTAATGATGAAAACTACAATATATAATAAAGATTATTCGGATTGATTAGTTGGGACAACGCGTGGCTGACAGGCTTATCTTTGCCAAATGGATTACCAGACATTGAGACAAAACCAAAGCCAGTTTCTGGCACTGACCAGCTTGCTGCCTCAGGAGTTCGATGACTT
>JANXVQ010000238.1 GCA_025351545.1 Spirosoma sp. | reverse complement strand
CTGATCCCTTCTTTCTTCAGAAGCTGGAGCGCTTCGAGTTTTTCGGCCAAATTCCAGGCTCGTTTTTCCTTGTTCATAATCCCGTAAAAGTAAAACTTCGTTTACGGAAATTATGTCCAGTTAATTAGGGGGTTGAGAGGGCACGTAGACGCATAATCTCAGCTTGCAAGCTGATAATCAATGCTTTTAATTCGGCTATATCATTAGTCTCAACCACGAATATCAAAGCTTAACTACCTACCTAAATACTTACGTATTTATTAAGGTGTTGATATGTAGAGTACAGTTGTGAGTTTAGAGAAAAAATACAGCGACAATACAAAATATGCAGTGTTTAAAAGCCATTGTCAGTTTGGAACGACAATTGAAAAGTTGTAGCTGAGGAGTTGTTGTAGCTGTTTTGAACTTGCTGACGCAGAAAGCATCTTCGCTAACTAGAGTACTTTATCATGCCGAAGATGCTTCCTGCGTCAGCATGACAAAAAGGATTCGATTCTATGGCTACAATATAAACTTGGTATGTGTACTGTTTCCCAATATGTCGATAACCGAAAATAGTAAAGCCAATTGCGAAGCCAGCTAGTGTGATTACCCACCTGCTTTTTTTGCTTTATAGCCTTTTCCTGTGAGCCACGTTAGCACTTTATCGCGGTGGTCGCCCTGAATAAGAATTTCGTTGTCTTTGCTTGAGCCGCCTGCCCCACAGGCGGCTTTTAGCTGTTTGCTCAAATCAGTTAAATCGGCGCTGGTGCCAATGAAATCACGTATGGTAGTTACGACTTTATTGCCGCCCATTTTAACCAGCCAGATTTTAAGATTCTGTTGGGCTGGAGGTAATGTGTCAGCTTCCGGTTCTTCGCTGGACTGATATTGGAAATCCGGATCGGTGGAATACAGTATACCCGTTCGATTTTTCTTGCTCATGAACAAAATTAAGATTTGAAATCTCCTGTCACAACTCTATCAGTTGCCGAACAGCATCGCCATACCTGCTGCCGGAGGTTAGTTTTGTGCCTTTTTTATCGTTCATTGTCAGCATGAGAACGGCCCGGCGTTTCGGTTGCTGATTGGATAGATCAAAATTATCGTGTTTAATGACCGACCCGCTATTTTTTCCGACGAATACCCGTAAGTATGGTGTGAAATGGAGAAGGAGAGGGATAAATTTGGGGTAACATTTGGATTCGTATATTGTTAGTTACGTAATTAACCCTGTTATTCTTTCGACTTTGATACTTTGACTACCACGTTGATTACGTTTTCGCTTTCTATTGGGCAACTGCGTCCCTGGCGCGAGGGTGATGAGGATTCGTTGGTCCGCCATGCTAGTAACCGCCATATATGGAATAATGTCCGCGATTTTTTTCCATATCCATATACACCGCGCGATGCTCATTCATGGGTGCGCTCTAATAAATCGTATCAACAGCCCAACAACTTAGCTGTTGAGATAGATGGGCAGGCAGTTGGTAATATTGGTTTTACGGTTAAAGATGATATTTATCGTTATAATGCCGAGATTGGCTACTGGCTCAGCGAAGCCTATTGGGGACGTGGTATTATGACCGAAGCTTTACCACTTATGACAGACTATATTTTTCAGAATTTTCAGGTTAATCGCATTTTTGCCTGTGTGCTGGAAGGTAACACAGCATCAATGCGTGTGCTCGAACTAGCCGGATATCAACACGAAGCGGTGCATCGAAAAGCTGCGGTCAAAAATAATCAGTATTTAGACGAACATATTTTTTCTATGCTCCGGGATGAGCACCGTGAGTTAAAGCACTCATCTAGTGACTATTAGTGGTCAGGCATAGTAACAAAGTGAAATGACTGAGACCGATCAGGTAGAAACTTACGCGACTATAGGTCATCTTTGTGATTATTTTGTTCAACATCGTACCGCATCGGCGGACCAATTTTTCATGCCGAAGATAGTCATTGCCATTGACGGTTATTCCAGTTGTGGAAAGAGTACAACCGCTAAGGCTGTAGCTGCCC
>JANXVQ010000535.1 GCA_025351545.1 Spirosoma sp. | reverse complement strand
GCCATTACGAACCACTTTCTGGTGGCTTTTCTGAGCTTCATCAAAACCACTTTCTGCCGTTTTCACTTCCTGCCCATACAAGGTTTTGCCGGCAAAGCTTTTTAACAGATCCTCGGCGGCTGAATAACCAGTGCCGCCTGTAGTAACGAGGTTTCCATTACCGAGATCGAAGGACGCAAAAATAGTAGCCGCCGTGCGCGATGATTTGACAGTACTAACAACATTCATGGGCTCCGACGAAATAGCCGGGATACTCGCGTTAGGAACCCGGTAAGTACCTCGTGAAGAGGAGACCCGCCCGTAGGTCTGGAGTTGGGTCTCCCAGTCTTTCTCAATCTGTTTTCCATCGCCCTGAATGGTCAAATAAAGGCCAGTTACCTTGGCTTTATCAATGGTACTTTCGCCCGCATACACGGTTTGTGCAAACGTTGAGGTTGTAAAGACTAACAAACAGCTGGTCAAAACAATGCATAGTATAGTTTTCATGGTTGTATTAAGTTTTCCGATTAAATAACCGGGATGTAGTAAATTTGTTATGAATGGATTTGATCAACTTTTTTGGTGATTAACAGGCGTTTGTCGCCGTTCAATAGGGTGGTTGCCAGAATATAGACGTCCCCGCCTTCGCGTAGAGATAATTTTTTACGCAACTCCGCTACGCTCTGTGGGAAGTTCCGGACAGTGAGGTTCGCTTTTAGATCGGGAATGGCTATTTTGAGTGTTTTGGCATCTGGTTTAATTACTTGTTTAAGAGTGAATATTCGGCCGGGAAAATCCCATTGTATGTCATCACTGGTATAAAGGTGGCTATTGGGAGCCAATTTCGTTAGGCCAAATCGAGCGGCTACTAACCGAAAAGCCCCGGCTTTTAATACGGCTGCGTTGGGTTCATATACATACGTACGTGGATTGCCGAAGATACTATCAGCCGTACGTTCTTCATTCCAGCGAAAACTCAGACTGATAATTCCGTTATTTATCAGGTTGACAGCGCTAAGTTGTATGTTGTCTCTTTCAATTTTCTGATTGCCAAGGCTAAATAAGATTTCCTTTACTTCTCCCTGTACGGCCACAATGTGAACGGACTCTACTGCACCTGTTAACTGTCGGACGGCTAAGTCGATGTCAAGTAACGGGGAAGCCTTCAATAAAATTTGTTTGGCTTTTTTTAGTAAGGTTGCCAGCCTGTCGGGCTGAGTTATGTCTGGTTCGCAATCTTCCAGCCGAACGACTTTTCCACCTTGCTCATTACGTCGGTGGGGATCAAGGTAAATCCAGTCAACAGGATCGTCAATTGTATCGAGTATAGCCAGTCCGTCGCCAGTCTGAACCGAAACATTCCGAGCGCCCAACAGGGGTAGATTGTGAGCAGCCAACTGAGCCAGATCTTCATTTCGCTCTATGTATATTACCTGCCCGACTCGTTGCGCAAACGCCCACGTGTCAACGCCCATGCCGCCTGTGAGGTCGAGCAGACGTTTACCGCTCACCAGGGATGCCTTGTACTGCGCCGTTTGTTCAGACGATGCCTGCTCCACCGACAGGGCAGGTGGAAATAGTAAGGCATCGCTGGCGTACCAAACAGGCAATTTTTCCCGCGCTTTCTGCCGGGCGGTGATCTGAGCTGCCACTTTTCTGATATCCAGTTCCGGTGGGTGAGTTCGCAGCAACAGCGACCGAACATCGTCGGTAAGGTGGGTACGAATAAACGCCAGCTCAAGTAAAGAAAGAGTAATCAATGGGTAAATATTAATAGTTTTTTTAATCTATTTTTAATTTCTTGCAGCTTCTTAACCAAGCTACAGCGGTACAAAAAAGTATTACTGCCTTTAAACCATCCTTTATGAAACGAGTTAGTCCGCTTCAAACCCTTACACACTATAAAACAAGCTATTTACGGCAGGACTTACCGGCTAGTTTATCCGTTTTTTTAGTAGCTATACCCCTTTGTCTGGGCATTGCTCTCGCGTCTGGTGCTCCCTTATTTTCGGGACTGGTAGCGGGTATGATTGGTGGTATCGTGGTTGGCTTGTTGTCTGGTTCCGAAATCAGCGTTAGCGGGCCAGCCGCCGGACTGGCCGTTATTGTGGCTGATGCGATTACAAAAGTAGGCTCTTATGAGGCATTTCTGGTAGCGGTGGTACTGGCGGGGCTAATGCAATTGATTCTGGGCTTGATTAAAGCGGGTCGTTTCAGTAGTTTTTTCCCGGACAGTGTTATAAAAGGCATGCTCGTTGCCATTGGAATCGTCATTGTTCTGAAACAGATTCCGCACGCGCTGGGCCGCGATAATGATTACGAAGGCGAATTCGAATTTCAGCAATTAGCCGATGGTGAAAACACGATCTCAGAAATTTACCGGGCTATCGAAACGGCCAGTACGGGTGCTGTCATTATTAGCCTGATTTCCCTGATGTTCCTGATTGTTTGGGAGCGTTTGATGGGACGCAGTACACGGGCGTTTTTTAAAAATTTCCCGTCTGCGTTGGTCGTCGTGATATTGGGTATTGGACTAAATGAGTTTTTTCGAGTCGTGGTTCCGGCCTGGTATCTGGGCGATACGGCCCATCAGCACATGGTGCAGATTCCGACCATTGCACTAGGGAAAAGTTTCTTTTCGATCTTTGATTTTCCTGATTTCAGCATTCTTGGTAACCTGAAGATATACGGAATTGCAGCTACAATTGCGCTCGTGGCCAGTCTCGAAACGTTACTGAACCTCGAAGCATCTGACCGGCTCGACTCAGCCAGACGGATATCCTCCACCAGTCAGGAACTGGTGGCCCAGGGTGTCGGCAATATTGTGTCAGGTCTGATTGGCGGTTTGCCCGTTACGTCGGTCGTGGTGCGTACATCGGCCAATGTTTATAGTGGAGGACGAACCCGAATATCGACCATTGGGCACGGCGTTCTTATCATGGGAGCCGTATTTCTGGGCGGGCCACTATTGAATCTTGTGCCTTTGTCGTGTCTGGCGGCTGTACTGATCATGGTCGGCTATAAACTGGCTAAACCATCCATTTTCAAAAAGACCTACCGTGATGGCTGGAGTCAGTTTGTGCCGTTCATCGTGACGGTAGCCGGTATTGTCTTCACCGATTTACTGATTGGTATTGTGCTTGGTTCGGTGGTCGGTATAGTTTATGTGCTCTACACCAATTTTCAGTCCACATTCAAACTGGTGCGTGACGGCTATAAGGTAACAATTGAGTTTGAGAAAGACCTGTATTTCCTGAGTAAACCTCAACTAAAAGAAGCCCTTGGTACACTCAGGGAGGGCGATGAAGTCGTGATCGACGGTAGTAAAGCACCCTTTATCGACCACGATATTTTCAATATGCTGCACGATTACCGGGAAATAGCTAAAGTGCAGGGTATTAGCTATAAACTCAAAAATGTAGTCTTGAATCGGCGGAAGCGGAAGGCAAAAGAAGTGGATAAGCCAGTTGAAAATCCGGCCCTTTCCGACCCATTTCAGTAGAGACGCAAGCGTTGGTGTCTTTTGCGCCAACTAGATGCTACATTCAGCATCCTCACGAAAAACAGTCTCATGCACCGATTTTGTCAGGTTGGATTTCTGGTAAGTATTCTGGTCGCCGTCATGATTCGCAGTTATGGGCAGTCCGTCCAGTTTTGGCAGACTGACAGGCTGAACATGATTCGTAATGCTGGTATCCTTCCCTTTTTTCTTGCCTATACGGTGTCAGGGGAAGGGACGTTGCCCGATACAATTTCACGGGAAATAAAGACCGGTCATGACTTTCCGCCGGAGCTTACAGCCTTTACGCCCTATGCTACTAACCCGGTTTTTGCGGGTACTGGTACAGATACCTGGGATCAGAAAATCCGGGAACGGGGCTATATTTTTCGCGAAAATGGCACGTATCATCTTTGGTATACCGGTTACCGAGAAGGCGCAAAGCAGACCCGATCACTGGGGTATGCAACATCGACAGACGGATTAACCTGGACACGGTATAAAGGCAATCCTATCCATCAATCAACTTGGGTAGAAGATATGACGGTGCTTAAGTCCGGCAGCACCTATTACATGTTTGCCGAGGGGCAAAATGATGTGGCTCACATACTTACCTCAACGGATCGGATTAATTGGCAGGAGAAAGGGCCAATCGATATTCGGTAAAGGGCCGTATGGCACCCCAACAATCTGGAAAGAAAACGATATCTGGTATCTTTTTTATGAACGAAAAGATCAGGCCGTCTGGCTGGCCACCTCCAAAGATCTGACCGTATGGACGAACGTGCAGGATGAGCCGGTGCTGACGAAAGGGCCAAACGCATATGACCAGTATGCGGTGGCGATGAACCAGGTAATCCGCTACAAAGAATTTTACTACGCATATTACCACGCATCGGCATTTGCCGACTGGCACGAATGGACAACCAACGTAGCGGTATCGAGCGACCTGATTCACTGGACGAAATTCACCGGTAATCCAATTGTGGGTGGTAATAAATCGAGCGGTATTTTAGTGGACGATGGGACTGGCTACCGGCTATACACGATGCACCCATCTGTGAACGTATTTCTGCCAACACGTTTGCCGAAATAAACGCATTTGCAGCACGAACAATTTCAACATTTTGTGAAAGCGGTTAATGAGTACTATCACAACTTCGAGCGTGACAAATCCTCCTGATCGAGGCCTATCCTGTGGAATATAACGGTAGCCGTTACATTTCTTACCAAGTGGGAATATAGGTCGGTATTACCGAAAATGGCCAACTATTACACACAAATCCTGTAGTGACACTTGCCATTGTCGTAACCAACTGCACTTAATGAACAATAATAGGTGCTTAAAAGACAGCATATAGGCTTTCAAATAGTGCTATTAGTTTGCCAATTTATAATTAGATAAAGAAATTTTGGCTGAATTAAATTCATATTTTGTATATTGCTGGCAGGCTGTATCCACACCTTTCCATGATTTCAGTACCCATAAACGAGCGTCAGTTTGACCAACTGATTAATGGCTTAAGCCAGTTGCCTGCCTATACAATTGGCCGAAGTTTAGACAACCAAATTGTCATTTTTAATAGTAAAGTCAGTGGCCACCACGCCCAACTGATTCACTGTACGCCCGCCAGTTTCGTACTCAACGATCTTGACAGTAAAAACGGCTCGTTTGTCAATGGCGTTCGGATTACGCGAAAAGTGGTCGACAAGCAGGATACGCTCCGGTTCGCTGATACTGAGCTCACCGTTGACCAGCTTCTTGCCTTACTGAAAGTTGACACCAAGAAGCCAGCAGTTACTCCTCCACCAACGCCAGCCGTACCGAAGTTTCCTCCCAAAGTAGACGCAGATTCGCTGGATTTTACTCAGGCGTTTGCCGACCTGAAACAGGTTCATGACCAGTACCCGAAACTTCGCAAGGATTGCCGAAATCGCGAAAAAATGATTCGCACAGGTAGCGTTATTCTATCCTCTATTATCGGTATAAGTGCCGTATTGACAACCGGGGGCGGGGCGTTGCCATTTATGCAACTAATGTCGGGCGCCGGGTTGAGCATGTTGATCCCAACTTTATGTTCGACTATTCTCTCTACCGATGAGAAGTTAGAAATCATCGACAAAGAATATCGTGAGAAATACCGGTGCCCCAATCCGGCCTGCCGTGATCAATTTATCCCACGGGAGTGGGAACAGCTCGCTCTACAAAAAACCTGCCGCCGTTGCCAGGCTATTTGGGTCAGGTAAAAAAACCTTCTATTTCTCACTCACCTTTTGCCGGTAAGCCCTATTAACTGACACCTTTCAAGACCAATCATTCTATCAACCATGCCACAATCTTTTGATCAAACCGATTTACACACCGATTCCTATTCCATGACGCCATCAACTACCCCCGCCAAATCTGGCCTGAATGCCAACCAAAAGAAAATGCTGGGTATCTCAGTAGCCGCTATGTTGTTAGGCGGGGCTGCCTGGGCAGTTGTTCACAAACCTCATGGCGGTACTGCTACCACTCCAGGTGATGATTCAATTACACCAGGCTTGACCACCACGCAACTGCCCGCTGACATTGACGTAGCCGGTAAAGTAAATGATACCATGTCGTTTGAACAGGCGTTTGAAGCCGCTCGTGACGAAGTCGGTATGGGCGGTGTGTTTGGCTGGCATGGTCGCTGGTACAATACATTTCAGAAAGAAGAGTGGAGCAGCCTGTCGCTGGAGCAACGGCAGAGTTATACAGAAATGATTACCGGAGAAAAATTGCCGGTTGAAATCTATACGCATCCTATTGATAATACCCATGGAGCTGCACCACGCTCTGATGTACCGGAAGAACCAACCATTATTGAGGGCCACCTAAATGGTCAGCGCGTAATGGGCCTTGATTTTGACCGTGATGGCATCATAGATACCCTGGTTATGGAAGGGACAGATGGATATAACTATAGAATAGTTGATGAAACGGGTGACGAAGGTTTGGATACCCTGTTTCGTTATGATTCGCTCAATGGCGAATTGGTGAAAATTGAAAAAATTGATGAGCCTTTTGTGTTAAGTAACGACCAGTTTAGTCAGGGTTTAGAGGCCAGTATGTCAAAAGAAGTTGTGAATTCGATTCTCGAACCGGAGGTTCCTGTATCGAATTCAACCCTGCCTGATTCAACCGAAACTCATGATTCGGGTAGGTCGGATCCTGATGACAATTCAGATCAGGATGACAATGCTTATCTGGCAAGCGTCGATGAGGCAGATGATACGTATGTCAATAATGGTGATGTACGGGACATGGACGAATAAGGAGCATGAGTGGATTTAAAACAACCCTGATTAACTGCCAGCAGTGCGGTCGGCGAATTATGGTTCGTGCCGCCGATGCCGAGCGTGGTTCAATTACCTGTTCGCATGTGGGCTGTGGAGCCGTCAATGTATTGCAATCGGCGTTTCACTACGATGAAAATATCGTGCTGGGTTTGGCCGGTTTTGGGCAGTTGACCTATCTGGACAATACCAAAACAACCTACCCACTTCGGTTTGGCGTCAATGTTATCGGTACGTCCGATTCCTGCGCCGTTCAGGTAAGCCGTTTTGTTCACAACGGTCGATGTTTCATTAGTCGTCGGCATAGTACGCTAACGGTTACGTTCGACAAATGGACCGGCCAGCTGCGGTATCAACTTCAGGATGGCGCTGTCGATTCCACGACTCAAACCCGGCAATACAGCCTGAATGGCACCCTGCTTAAGGATACTCTTTTGCAGAAAACTGAAATTATTGACGTTGCCGATGGCGAAGTTATTACACTGGGCGGACTTGATCGCTTTCGTCTGACACACTATTCTATTGCTCCTGCCATGCTCAACACATACAAAGTCGAGTTAGCTTTTAACCCCGACCGTACTCAATAGCCTATGCGAATTCAGACTGCATTGCCCTTTGCTTTTTCGCATATTGGCCAACGAAGTATTAATCAGGATGCCCTGTATCCGGCTGTTAACGTGGCGACGGAGAACACACCGCTTTTTGTCGTTTGCGACGGTATGGGTGGAGCCGATAAAGGGGAGATAGCCAGTCAGTTACTGTGTAATGCCGTGGCCGGATATGCTACGGCGATGGACTATCCGGTTTTCGATGTCGTACATCTGCAATCCGCTCTCGATTTGGCTTATTCTGACTACCATAACTATCTACAGCAACATCCACTGGTTAGTCGAATGGGGTCAACACTCGCCTTGTTGCAACTACACGAGCGGGGTGTTACAATCGCTCATATTGGCGACAGCCGGGTATATCAGTTACGAGCCGGTAAAATCATTTTTCAAACCCAGGATCACCGGCAGGTCAACGATATGGTTGAGGCCGGTATCATCACTGTAACGCAGGCATTAACGCATCCCTGGCGAAATCGATTAAGCCGGGCGGTAGTGGCCAGTTCAGATGATACAGATGGACGGGCAGCCCGGACTACGCCGGCTATTACAAACTTAACAGATGTGCAGTCGGGCGATTATTTTTTCATGTGTTCAGATGGCGTGCTGGAAACTATCGACAACAATACGCTGGAAATAGTGTTGGCAAGTAATATTCCTGATCAGGCCAAAATGGAGTCGTTAAAGGCTTTATGCGATGGGCAGACAAAGGACAACTATTCGGGCTATTTAATTGGAATTAGCTATGTAACCCATACAGAATCAGCTCGTTCAATCAGTACTGTCAAAAATTATGCTGACTAACTTACTAATCAGTTTAAGTCTGTTTGTCGGTTACCAGCAACCGGTATCGATCGGTCAAACGTATGCCGTTGTCATTGGCATCTCTGATTATCAGGCGTTGACATACGCAACGGGCGATTTGCGATTTGCCGATCGGGATGCTCAACAGGTCGTTGCTTTTTTGCGAAGTAAACCGGGTGGCAGCGTGCCCGGTTCTCACATTCGACTCCTGACTAACAAGCAAGCAACCAAGTCGGCTATTCAGCAGAACCTGAAGCTCTTTCGGCAGGCCGGAGCGGGTGACCGCGTTATACTTTATTTTTCAGGACATGGCTTGCCCGATAGTTTTGTTCCGTACGATGCCCGGCCGGGCGAGCCGGACCGCTTGTTGACTTATCGCGATATTAAAGCAGCTTTTCATGACGCCAAGGCGACAACAAAACTATGTATTGCCGATGCCTGCCTGTCGGGCGGAATGACGCAGAAGACAACCCGGCGTAGCGCCGAAAAAATTACGGCCAGAAGTGCGAATGACCATAGTAATGTGGCTATGTTGCTGGCCAGCCGATCTACGCAGAATGCCGTTGAAGACGGACGATTGGCAGGTGGTGCTTTTACCTATTTTTTGCTCAGAGGATTGACCGGTCAGGGCGATCTGGACGGCAATCGAATTGTAACGATACGGGAATTACATAAATACCTGGCTCCCCTGGTGAAACAGCGAACCCGAGGGCGGCAGACGCCGGTTTTTTATGGGCGATTTTCGGATAATCTGCCTTTATCTTATCTTTAAAGTAACTGTTTTGTACAACATGACCCGATACTATGAATCAAACGTTTACTTCTTTTCTTGACTTCAAGAAACGCTACCCGATTCGCCCCAATGATGAGGGTGTATTGTTAGGTAGCGGTTCGTATGGTCGGGTTATAAAAGTTGAAGATCAGGTTGATACCGAATGGGTTGCTATAAAAATCAGCGAGTTTAAAGGCAACGATGCGAAATCATTACAGGCCGAAGTTGAACTGGCAAAGAAGATTCCGCGTCAGGCCAATATCGCTCGGTATGATGCCTGTCATCGGCTCGAAACGGATACCAGCGTCAGTGATTTTGCCGTCATGAAATATTACCCGGATGGCAATCTGGCTGACCTGATCCGACGCGTAACGCTGACGCCAATTCAAATTTATGAGATTACTCAGGGTATTTTGCTGGGCCTGAAACACCTGCACCATCACCGGATTGTTCACCGTGATTTTAAACCGGCAAACATTCTGATCTCCCGTGATTTTGCCGGACGGTTCATCCCTAAAATCGCCGATTTTGGTTTGAGCAAACTGGTACGGGATGACGAACTGGACAGTTCGGATTTCGATCTGAGCGACGGACGTGGGACACCATCCTACAAAGCCCCGGAGCAAATCGAAGGCAGCCGGGTTAGTTTTAACCTTGATTTATGGGCCTTTGGCGTCATTTTATACGAAATGATGACGGGCGAGAAACCGTTTAAGGCCGACTTACGAAATAGTAGTGAACAGTCGGCCCGGCGCGAAATTGAAAAGAAAATTATCACCGTAGACTTACCGAATCGCCTGAATCAGATTGCTGAACCGTATAGTGCCATAATTCGGCGGTGCCTGGTGCGGGACATCCATGAGCGCGTTCGCAAAGAAGATGAGCTGCTTGATTTGCTGGACAGGATTTCCCAACTGTTAGCCGAAGCCAGGAAACTGGTCACTCACCAACACTACCAGGAAGCTATGGCCTCGTTTGAGCAGGTACTGGCTAGACGGGAACACCATGCTGAAGCTCAGAAAGGAATAGAGCAGTGTATGGCAGCGATGCAACATCAGCATCTGACCAACTTGTTGCACGAGGCTGACAGTTTAAGAATACAACAGCTTTTTGAGCAGGCAAAAAGGCGCTATGAGCAAGTGTTGCAGCTTAATCCGGCTCTGGAAGGCGCCATTCGTGGGTTAACAACATGCATTGAGCAACTCCATCCGAAGCCGCTGGTTGTTGAGCCAGAATTGACGGATGTGTATCAGGAGGAGCGCACCGACCTATATGTGTCCTCACCTGCGCCAACTAGTGTAAAAAAACCGGTACCAACATCGGCTACAGCAGCCGCACCGATTTTGTCTTCCAAAAAAGCAGCCAGTCCGTTTTTGCAAGGTGAACCATTGACTGCACCGTCTGCTCTGCAACCCCTCATAAATCCATTAAATCGGACTTTCCCCTGGCGAATTGTGGCTCCGGTGGTTGTGAGTCTGGGTGGGCTTGTGTTGTATTTTACTTTGAGGACAGTACCCACAACAATAGATAGTGATCCTAAAAAGGACAGTATTTCAACGGCGGGTGTTATGCCTCATGGCGGTAGTACTAAACATGCAACTGTACCAATTACAAAAAAACTTAAGGTAGCCATAATACCGCTACTTGGTGAATCAAAAAACGCGTTGAATAAGAAAATTGATGAAACCCTTAAGGAAATCCAAAAGAAAATACCGGAAACAGAGACGGCCCCAGCGACCCCTATTCCTACTCCAGAATCACCAAAAGT
>JANXVQ010000197.1 GCA_025351545.1 Spirosoma sp. | reverse complement strand
ACGGTTTCGTCGCTGTCGTGCCTCCGTATCGTGTTGACGTAACACGGGAGGCCGATGTGATTGAAGAAATCCTCCGAATTTATGGATTAGACAACGTACCGCTTTCGGCTAATCTTGCCGCTGATTCACTATCGGAGTTTCCAAAAACAGACCCCGATCAATGGTTGAGCCGGGTAGGGCAACTCATGGCGGCTAATGGTTTCTACGAAATTCTGACACTGTCATTAACACGTCCGGCCTATCATAATGCTATACGGCCGTCGTTGCCGGGTGCCGATGTAACACTGCTCAATCCGCTTAGCGAAGAGCTATCGGTTATGCGCCAAACGTTGTTGTTTTCGTCTCTTGAAACACTGGTGTATAACCTTAATCGGCGACAGAAAGATCTGAAAACGTTTGAATTCGGCAAGGTTTATCACAAAGTAAGCCTTGAAAATGGGTCTACGAAGTACGTTGAACGAATGCGTTTGAGTCTGGCTATTATTGGGAATCAAACCCCCGAAAGCTGGAATCAAAAAGGGCAGCCCGTTGCCTACCATGATTTGGCCACAGCCGTGCAACGAGTGCTAAATCTGTTTCGCATAAAATCCTTCGATACGCAACCGGCCGACCCGACACTTTTTCAGTATGGTCTAACGTATTTTGTGAACAAAAAACCGTTGGTAAGTTTGGGACTTGTTAACTCTAAACTGACGAAATTGGTGGATTTGAAACAACCTGTATTTTACGCTGATTTTGATTGGCAAGCGTTACTGAAACTGGCTACCAATAAGGCTCGCTACGAAGAAGTGCCTAAGTTCCCTGAAGTTCGACGTGATCTTTCACTGGTCCTCGACAAAGCGGTTACCTTTGAGCAAATCAGTAAACTAGCTCACCAGACGGAGCGAAAATTGTTACGCTTTATTAATGTGTTTAACGTTTATGAAGGAGAAAACCTTGGTGCAGGCAAAAAGTCTTACTCTGTCAGCTTTACGTTGCAGGATACGACCCAAACCCTTACTGATGTGACAATTGACAAAACTATGCAACGCCTTATGACTGCTTTCGAGCAGGATTTAGGCGCTGTTATCCGTAAATAACAGGTGATTGAGATTGTCCGGCGTGAACAATCTCAACTGCTTTTTTACTTTTTAAAGCCGTGGTTAGCGAAAAACAAATCGTTGCGTTGGTAGAGCGATTCGAGCACAAACTTGAGTTGCTTACGAGCATGTATACGACGGCAAAAAAGCAAGTAGAACAGTTAGAAGAAGAAAAAAATACCCTCCAGGAAAGTCTGAAAGAAGAACAGAATTTGGTGAGGGAGTTACGGAAAAAACCTGTTATTTCGGAAAAAAATATACCAAAGTCGAAAGATGTTGGTATAATTGTAAAAGACAATCTGTCTGAGACAGATACGAATGCTGAATTAAAACAACAACTCGACGAGTATATCCGGGAATTGGAACGGTGCATTGCTCACTTGAGTAGTTTGTCATAAACCCAAATTGGCTCCGGGGTGTACCCCTATTTGAGCCGACTGCAGCGATGGAAGAATTGCCAATTCGCGTAAAAATTGCCGACCGATTCTACAAATTAGCCGTAGAACCGGACTCGGAATCTATTGTACGCGAAGCCGCCAAGCTAATTCAGGATGAACTGAAGCAATACCGGGAAAAGGGCCTCTCAGACACACAGGAAGCCCTGGCAATGATAGCCTTCGACTGCTTGGTCACCAAGCTCAGAGGAGAACGACAAATGCAACGATTACAACAAATGGTGTTTGACAAAATAACTCAGTTAGACCAGGTCGTCACGCCGGTCATCACGACATAAACAACGGCGGGCTTCCACCCAAAATACCCCGAGTTGGCGTTCAAAGCACTCGTATCGCAGCAGGTTGATGGTTTATTTGTTCAATCCTAACGATATAGTCCAATGGACATTCCAGTTTGGTTAACGATTCTTGCCGCCCTCGCAGGAGGGGGCATTGGCATACTAATTGGCCGCCAAATGATGGCGGGCGTTCGCGCAAAGCACGAAAAAGAAGCAGAAGAGAAAGCGGCAGCTATTTTAAAAAATGCTGAAATACAGGCCGAGAACATTAAAAAAGATAGAATACTAGAAGCTAAAGAGAAATATTTGAAGCTGAAAACCGAATTTGAAGAAACGACGAATCAGAAACGAAATATACTTCTCCAGAACGAAACGAAACTTAAGCAGCGCGAACAACAACTGGTTCAGCAAGCAGACCAGCAGCGCAACCGGGAAGGTGAACTGAATCAGCAAAAAAATGAAATTGGTCAGCAAAAAAATGGCTTGACGCAGCAAATTGATGCCCTCAATAAACGTCGGGAAGATGTGGACAGACGGCAGCAGGAAGCCGACCGTATGCTCGCTGATCAGGTAGCGCAACTTGAAAAAATTGCCGGTCTCTCAGCCGATCAGGCTCGTGACCAACTCGTGGAAAACCTGAAAGCTGAAGCTGAAACGCGTGCATCTTCGTACATTAAAAATATTATTGAAGAAGCGAAATTGACAGCCACAAAAGAGGCTAAAAAAGTAGTTATCGAGACCATTCAACGGACAGCGACCGAACACGCTATTGAGAACTGTGTGTCGGTTTTCAACATTGAATCCGATGATGTAAAAGGTAAAGTCATTGGTCGGGAAGGCCGTAACATTCGTGCACTCGAAGCGGCTACGGGTGTCGAAATTATTGTGGATGACACACCCGAAGCCATAATCATTTCGGGCTTCGATCCCGTTCGGCGGGAAATTGCCCGGTTATCGTTGCACCGACTCGTGCAGGATGGTCGTATTCACCCAGCCCGTATTGAAGAGATTGTTGCCAAAACCCGCAAGAATATTGAAGACGAAATCGTCGAAATAGGCGAACGAACGGTTATTGATCTCGGCATTCATGGTCTGCATCCCGAATTGATCAAAATGGTTGGACGAATGCGTTTCCGTTCAAGCTATGGTCAGAATCTGCTCCAGCACTCACGTGAGGTAGCTAAACTCTGTGCCACAATGGCCGCCGAACTAGGGCTGAATGCCAAACTGGCGAAGCGGGCCGGTTTGCTTCACGATATTGGTAAAGTTTGGCACGAAGAAGCTGAACTACCCCACGCTATTCTGGGCATGGAGTTGGCGAAAAAATACAAAGAGAATCCCGAAGTCATCAATGCTATTGGCGCCCACCACGATGAAATCGAGATGACGAGCATGATTTCGCCGATTGTCCAGGTTTGTGATGCCGTGTCTGGCTCCCGGCCAGGCGCCCGTCGCGAGATGATGGAGTCGTATATAAAACGGCTGAAAGAGTTGGAAGAATTAGCGGGAAATTTCCCTGGCGTGACCAAGTGCTATGCTATTCAGGCCGGGCGCGAGTTGCGCATCATGGTTGATGCCGAGCATGTTTCCGACGAGCGGGCAGGGACTTTATCGTATGAAATATCTCAAAAAATTGAGAAAGAAATGCAGTACCCCGGCCAGATTAAAGTAACGGTTATTCGGGAGATGAGGGCGGTAGCCTACGCCAAATAAGACCAGTTTAGGTAGAACCGCGCATTTAATTACAACGGCGGACCGTGGATCGGGCGGATGAAAACGGATGAAATCTGTTCAAATCTGTTTAATTCATGGTCCGCCGTTGCGGTTAATTCGCGGTCCTATAGTTTCATATTAATCTTACTTAAAGAAATGGATTTTCTGACCACCGCTTTACTATTACTGGTTGGCGCAGGTGGAGGTGTTGCACTGGCAAACACCCTACGCAAACGCACTGGCATAACACACGTTCAGCGGGATTCTGTATTGCTGCTGGAACGCATTGAAAAAGTATTTAAAGTTGTGATGGCGGAAGGATATTTTTCAGAAATCTATAATTATCAGGACCAGAAAAAAATATTATACGTCTTAAACGACCCGAAGAAAGCGATGATCATTGCCAAATCGAAAGTGCTGGTTGGTTTTGATTTCGCTAAAGTCCGATTCCGGGCATCAGATACCGAAGAGAAAAAGTTAATCATCGAATCGTTTCCGCAACCCGAAGTCTTATCAATTGACACCGATTATAAATTCTACGATATTCAGGCGGGTATTCTCA
>JANXVQ010000182.1 GCA_025351545.1 Spirosoma sp. | reverse complement strand
TGTCGCGATCAAGAAGTGCGTGGTTGGGGAAAGTCACTTGGAAGCCCGTCACCCGGTCCTCGAACTTTGGCTTCGAGAGAGAAAGGAGGACACGAGGCATGCGTTTGGTTCCCAATTGACGCTTTGATACTTTTGGATTGTCTGGTTGGGAGAACTCGTAGACGATGTCGGGACTGGCAGAAGAATGGCTGGTGGGCTACCCAACTATATGTAATACCAAGAACGCGTTTCCGGCGCAGAGGAATCGGCATAACCACCTGATACTGGTTTGTTTCATCCGTCATTACTACACCGACCCATTTCCAGAACGGAGCGGGCAAAACGGCATCTAAATACCAGGAATAACCATACAAAACTTGCTGCGAAGAAGCCGCCACGCAGGCATCCCAGGCTTGGGAGTTAATTTTATTGCGGGGTAAAATTTTCAGCATTTTTGTCATGCTGATGGAGAAATCATTTAAACATCGCCTTTAGTTTCTCCACGATCTCGCGGGTTTCGGCGTGTTTGGTAATCAGGTCACTAACGGTTTGCACAGCGTGAATAACCGTGCTATGATCTCGCCCGCCGAAGTGATAACCGATGGATTTCAGGGACAAATCTGTTTTTTCTTTGGCTAAATACATAGCTACCTGCCGCGGGTGTACCAGTTCACGCTTGCGGCTTTTTGCCTTCAGGTCGGCGATGGTTACGTTGAAATAACTGGCCACAGCTTCCTGAACCGAATCAATGGTGACTTCCCTCTCGGAGTCGACCACAATGTTCCGCAGTGTTTGCTTGGCCAGTTCGAGGTCGATCTCACGGCGATTCAGCGATGCCTGAGCCATCAACGAGACCATAACACCCTCCAATTCCCGAACATTCGTGTTAATACTGTGGGCTAGATATTCGATCACATTATTTTCAATGTAAACACCTTCGGCCTGAAGTTTTTTCTGGATAATAACGATACGCGTTTCGAGATCGGGCGTTTGCAAATCAGCCGACAATCCCCACTTGAACCGCGATAACAGCCGGTCTTCCAAGCCGTCCAACGCCCTTGGAGCGCGGTCGGACGTCATAATAATTTGCTTGCCCGACTGGTGAAGGTGATTGAATATATGGAAGAAAATTTCCTGCGTCTTTTCCTTTTTTTGCAAAAACTGCACGTCGTCGATCACCAGCACATCCACCTGCATATAAAAAGCGGTGAAGTCGCGGATACCATCGGAACGAACCGCATTCAGAAACTGATTGGTGAACTTCTCCGACGTTACATACAGGACAAATTTGTTCTGGTTATTATTCTTGATGAAGTTGCCAATAGCTTGCACCAGATGCGTTTTTCCCAGGCCAACTCCCCCGTAAATCATGAGCGGATTAAAGGAGGTGATACCCGGCCGCTCGGCAACGGCATACCCCGCCGACCGGGCCAGTCGATTGCAGTCTCCTTCTACGTAGTTATCAAATGTGTAACTCGGGTTCAGGTATGAATCGAGCGTGAGGGAATCAAGGTCCTTAAGCTGAAACGGGCTTTTCAGAATATCGGGACTGACATTATCGGGTTTAGAGGTGTGGGTCGATTTGGTTGTGGATACATTTACCGTGAGTGGGCGGTTCTGTTCATTGCCTTTGTCCACAATAATTGAGTACTCTAACTGGCCATCACGCCCAATGGCGGTGTCGAGGGCCTTTCGCAACGCATGAACGAAGTTTTCTTCCAGCCATTCGTAAAAGAATTCACTCGGCACCTGAATCGTTAGCACATGCCCATTGAGCCGCAGCGGAACAATGGGTTCAAACCACGTATTAAAACTCTGCTCGGGAACAATCTCCCGAATAACGGCCAGACAGCGATTCCATACCGTCGTTACTTCACGCTGCATGCCGGTCTGAGGAGTTACATTCACGGGTATAAATTCGGTTACGTTGGGGCAGCAAAAAAGGGAGACAAATGTAGGTAAATATCTGACCGGACCGTGTAGTACAGGCCACGTTTTTTAAGTGAATTTGTCTTTTCACTCCCAATGTTAAGCTAAAATTACGTGATTCAGACAGAACGTCAAGGCTGATATGAAATCCCTTTGAATAATGCAATCGTGGTGGCGATTAGAGAGTTATAAACGCGATTCCTCCCGAAAAGAGAAAAAGATTACATTTACGAGAAAAGAGCGGGAAAGCCCCCGGCTTTAGTCGGGGGATGAAAGCGAAGCCGTCAGGCTAAGGTCTCTAAACATTTTTCTTGCTTAATAGTCTGATTTTCAGTATATTTGCCTAATGAATCTCACCACGTATCAATACCGAATCAAAGACTCAACATCAGGCAAATACCTGACCCAGTTGGGCTATTCGGTGAATTATACGTGGAATTACTGCAACCAGAGTAATACCGAACGGTGCGGGGCGGCCCGTGCCGGCTAAATTCAGAAAGACATTCTCCAACTATGACCTGCACAAACTAACGGCTGGTTGCGGTAAAGAACTGGGACTTCACTCGCAGACTATTCAGGCCGTTTGTGATGAGTATGCCAAATGTGGCAAGCAAGTCAAGCGGGTCAAGCTGAATTGGCGTTCCCGTAAACGGTCGCTAGGCTGGATACCTTTCAAAGCTACCGGCATTAAGATTCAGGGTGATTCGATCACTTATGGTGGGAAGCAATTCAGGTTCTGGCTGTCTCGTCCCATCGAAGGTATGGTCCGCTTTGGCTCCTTTGCCCAGGATTCCAAAGGCCACTGGTTTGTTAATCTAGTCATTGAAGAAGCTGACAAAGGACGCATTAAAACAGGCAAAGAATGTGGCATTGATTTAGGGCTTAAGACATTGGCTACCCTTTCCGATGGGGTTGAATTGAGCCGAGAGAATCTGACCAAATCCTTTGAGGGTCAATTAGCCACAGCTCAACGTGCTCACAAGAAGAAACGGGTAACGGCTATACACGCTAAGATCAAAAACAAGCGGAAAGACTGGAACCACAAGACCTCTCGCCGATTAGTCCGGGAGTATGACCGGATTGTCGTGGGCAATGTGAGTCCTTCCAAACTCAAGAAAACATGCATGGCCAAAAGCGTTTCTGACGCTGGTTGGGCCGACTTCAAACTGATGCTTGGGTATAAAGCGACTTCGCTTGGCACGGTGTATAACGAAGTGAATGAAAGTTTCTCAACCGTCACCTG
>JANXVQ010000148.1 GCA_025351545.1 Spirosoma sp. | reverse complement strand
ACAATAGGCCTGCCCGCCCGTGCCACTCACTATTAGCGCGTAATCCTGTTTGTTGCCATTCAGGGTTGCTTTATTCGTAATCGCAATCGTATAGGTTTTGCCCGGAACAGCATTGTCAATTCGTACCTGCTCTATATTGTCGCGAATATTGTCGCCCGTCGTGGCTGCTTTAGCAGGATTATCAGGGTCGAGTATCCAGGGTGAACTGGTTGTAGAACCATTACTGATACGTAGATCCAAGTCATTTACTAGCTTAGGCGTCCGGTCGTTAAGTGTACTGGTAGGCGTACCGGCTGGATCATTCCAGCAGATAGTTGCGACCAGTGGGCCACGCCCCGAGGCAGTAACCTGAATAGTGTCGCGTTGCCCTTGTGCAAGCGTCCGCTCACTGAGCAAAGTGGTCTTGCTGGTATTTCCAATTACTCTGGCTGCCTGTTCGGTGTTCAGCAAGCCCCAGCCAAATTTACAATCGGGACCGGGCGATGGGCCAGTCTCGTAGGCGGTATGTAACACCAAACCCTTGAGGGTAGATGAGCGCATGTATTTTCCCGCGTTAAGCTGGGCGTAATATTCCTGAAGGAGTAGTAAGGAACCGGCCACGTTGGGGCTGGACATAGATGTGCCGCTGAGATTTACATAAGCACTATCGCTGCTGGAATTTGCCGAAAGAACATTGACGCCAATACCGGCGAGATCGGGTTTTATACGTCCGTCGTCGGCGGGTCCCCAGCTACTAAAATCGGCTAGCTTGACATCACCAGGATAATTGTAGCCGTAAGAAGGAGCATTTACAGCCGCTACGGATAAAATATTTTTGGCTACTCCATTCGTCGCAATCTGGTCATAACCAGTCTGAAGATCACGTGGAATAGCGCTTACACGGTTACTGTGATTGATCAATACATACGATTGCCCGGCCGTATAGCCACTAGCACCATGATCATTCCCGGCTGATTTCACAATCAGGTAGTAAGGAGCCGTGTTAGCAAGCTGGTCCCATCCCTGAGCGCGGGAGTCATACTGGCCAAATTTGTAATCGTAAACCCGGCTAACCGTAGTGTCGCCGTACCACTCCCACTGAGTTGAGCCTGTTCGGGTAGAATTGTATTGGTAACCAGCCTGGTAGCCGTAGGAATGATTCGAAATGAGTAAGTTGGCCGAGGCCGTCGTCATTTCAGTTAAATCACTGTTATAGTCCCACGCCTGTAATTTGGCGCCAAAAGCCATTCCCCTAACAAGCGGGTTAACGCCTGCACCAATCATGGTTGCTGAGACGTGAGTGGGGTGTTCTTCGTCGCTAATGGCCGTGCTGGCTTTGTCATTCTGGGTAACCCGACCTGCCAGTTCTATATGAGTGGCCCGTACCGCAGCGCCATCCCAGATTCCTAATTTATTCTGCACCGATGCACTGCTACCCGACAAGTTCAGGCCAAGACTGCCGCCTGCATAGAGCGCTGACGTTCGGGTGATGTTCGCTACCTGGGCATTACCAACATGCGTAGCGTTGTAAAGCAGGTTTCCACGGTCATCGACACCCGCAAGTGAAACGATTTGCCCATTCTTCCGTATTTCTCTGATCGGGCGGCCGAGGCTTTTCGCCAGCGAAAGCGCACGGCTATAATTAGCATCGTTGGTTTTCTGAATGGTTTGCCGAAGCTTATCAACCTGCTGACGTTGTGTCGCTGAATAAGGAACCTGTTGAGCGAATAAATGACTGACAGACAGTGTTATTAAGAAAATAAATAATGACTGTCTTATATAAGACCATAAACGTTGACGCATAGAAAAAGGCCATCTCCGGGCCACAGGACAAAGTGTGTATAGTAAGTACGAAAAAAGGGCGTCTTGTGTTGCGTCATAGCCTAGTGTGATGGCGGATTAAGGAACTTTTAATCTATTTCCACTGCATGATTGTCTCTTTCGATAAGTATCCTTTATTTTTAAACGTAGACCTTTGTAAGCATAGATTCCCAATAGCTCTCAGTTTAGTTTAGGAAAAATAGTTAACCGCAAGTCTTTCCTAACTGTCCGTGAGAAGCTAATGTTCAGGTATCAAAAAGAAGACAATTTTACGAATGTATCTCTATCATGGCTCCGACCATCCGGACCGACAAAAGAGGAATCTATCCAACCACCAGACCAATACCCACTTACTCCGAAAACTTTAATCTCCTTCTAATTAAACGCATTCCGCCGTAACTTGTCATACACCTGTAGCCAACGCTCAATAGGCATGGATAAACTGACTAAACAGCAACAAGCCCGTTACTTGTTTGCGCGGGCGGGATTCGGGGCCACGCCCGCTGAGTTAGACGAAGCCTCGCGTAAATCCTTGAAAAAAGCCGTGCGGCAACTGTTTAAAGACAGCGATGCCATCACGGAATTGCGCGTAGTTGAACCCGACCAAAACGAAACAAAGAAGCAGTTAAAAGGACTGTTTCGTGACGGGCAACTCGACAAAGACATGCTGAAAGAGCGCATTCGGGAAAACGCCGAGAAGGTGCGCGATCTCAATTTGCAATGGCTCGACCAGATGTCCACTGGCAAAGCCGCCCTGCGGGAGAAAATGGCCCTGTTCTGGCATGGGCACTTTGCATGCCGGGCACAGGGACGTAATCCGTTGTTGATGCAGCAATACGCCAACACACTTCGGCAAAACGCATTGGGTAAGTTTAGCGATTTGCTGATGGCGGTATCGAAAGAACCGGCCATGCTGCAATTTCTGAATAATCAACAAAATCGGAAAAACGCCCCTAATGAAAATTTCGCCCGTGAGGTAATGGAGTTGTTTACGCTGGGGCGAGGAAATTATTCGGAACATGATATAAAAGAAGCCGCTCGTGCGTTTACGGGTTGGCAATTTACACCCGAAGGCCAGTTCGTTTTCCGGGAGCGGATTCACGACGAAGATGAGAAAACGATTTTCGGCAAAACGGCTGCTTTCAAAGGGGAGGATGTCATTGCGATGTTGCTTGAAAATAAGCAGACAGCGCGGTTTATCACGGCAAAAATCTATCGCTTCTTTGTAAATGAAACCGAAGACAAAAAGCAGATTGACGAACTCGCCGGGCAATTCTACAAAAGCGGTTACGACATTTCCGGGCTGATGGAAACCATCTTCACCGCCGACTGGTTCTACGATCCGAAAAACGTGGGTGTCCATATCAAGTCGCCGGTGGAGTTACTGGCGGGTATGCGTCACACGCTCGGTGTGCAGTTCGATCAGCCGCAACCGCAAATTTTTGTACAGCGAACCCTGGGTCAGTTACTGTTTTACCCGCCAAATGTAGCGGGTTGGCTGGGCGGTAAAAACTGGATCGACTCGTCGAGCCTGCTCTTCCGAATGCAGTTACCCAACTACGTTCTGAAAGCGGCCGAGGTATTGGTACAACCCAAAGACGATGGTGATGTAAACACCCAACTGCTGGCTCGAAAAGGAAACGCGAAGTTCCACACAACCATAAATTGGGCTGATTTTGAGTCAGCATTTGCCAAAACACCCGACGCCGACCTGCCCGATGCCATTGCTACCCTATTGCTGCCCTTTCCGCTACATCCACACCAGCGAACACTAATCGAGAACCAAACTAAATCCGGTCAAACCCGCCCCGAACGCATTCACGCGCTGACGGCCGCACTCATGAGCCTGCCGGAGTATCAACTCACTTAATTTTGAAAGTGCGAAAGTGCGGAAGAGTGATTTGCCGGATGGTTTTCACTCTTTCGCACTTTCGCACTTTCACTTTTTATTATGATGAACCGTAGAGACTTCATTAAACAATCGGCCTTCACAACGGCGGGAACGATGCTGATTCCGCACTTTCTGAAAGCCTACGAATCGCAGATGTTGGGGAAAGGACCAGCCTCGAACGGTAAAATTCTGGTCGTGGTGCAACTTTCGGGTGGCAATGACGGACTGAATACCGTGGTGCCTTATCGCAATGACATTTACTACCGGGAACGTCCGACGATTGCTATCCGGCCCGAAAAAGTGCTTCAATTGAATGACGAAATTGGTCTGCATCCGGCCATGATGCCGCTGAAAGCCCTTTATGACGAAGGTCTATTGACGGTCATAAACAATGTCGGTTATCCCAACCCCGACCGCTCGCATTTTCGCTCAATGGACATTTGGCAAACGGCCAGCGATTCAGATAAATACCTGAACACAGGCTGGGTAGGGCGGTATCTGGATGCGTCTTGCACCGGTAAGGCTCAGCAACCTTTTCGCACTATCGAAGTAGACGATACCTTAAGTTTGGCCCTGAAAGGCAATGAGTTAAATGGGTTGGCGGTGCTGGATCCTAAAAAACTATACAATCAGACTCGTAGCGGTTTGGTAACCGGACTAAGCACAGGGCACAATCCTGGTAACGGAGCGCATGAACCAGAATCGGTGGCGTATCTCTACAAAACCCTGGCCGAAACCGTTTCGTCGGCCGAGTACGTGTATGAAAAAGCTAGCCGGACGGGCAAGTCTGCTGGTTCGGCTCCCGCTTATTCCTCATTAACAACTTACCCGAATCATGAATTAGGTAACCGGCTTAAAACGGTATCGCAACTCATTCAATCGGGTGTTGACACAAGCGTTTATTACGTGTCCATCAGTGGTTTCGATACCCATATTAATCAGCCGGGGCAACAGGAGCGGCTGCTGGGCCAATATGCCGAAGCCGTGGGTGCGTTCATGACTGATTTGAAAGGTGCCGGACGACAGAATGATGTGTTGCTGATGACTTTTTCAGAGTTTGGTCGGCGCGTGAAGCAGAATGCCAGCAATGGCACCGACCACGGCACGGCCAATAATGTGTTTCTGATTGGCGGTGGACTCCCTTCGCGACGCGTCTTGAATGAAGCCCCGAACCTGACAAAATTAACCGACGGTGACTTAACGTATTCAATAGATTTCCGTCAGATTTATGCGACAATCCTGCACGATTACCTCGGTGCC
>JANXVQ010000112.1 GCA_025351545.1 Spirosoma sp. | reverse complement strand
CTACCAATTGAGGCTGTCACCATGCCAAATGTAACAGTCGGGTCAGTACCAAACTGGTAGCCCGTCAGCGTAATGCCTACGCCTATCAATGCCTTATCGGCCGACAGTTTAATTAATTCTGGCGGGCTATGTTGAACGCGGCAACTGGACACGCCAAGAAAGACACTAAAGAGGAAGAAAAGTAATAATTCTGATTTCATAACGGCAACGGGAGTTTACACTCCGGCGCATAATCGGTAAAATTAGTCAATTTGAACGTCCAAAAACCATTTCTACCTAAAGCCTGTTAGCTAGATTGAAGAATGAAGCGTGTATGGCGAAGAATTAACAAAGACTATTCTGTATAGTATAAACTGTTCTGCACTCTTCATAGTATATGCTTCACAAATACTCCTACGAATGAACTACCGCAGCCTGAAAGCATCAAAATTAATCACAATCACTACGCTTGGCGAACTAAAAGCCGCTGGGTATGAAACCCGATCAATTAAGCAGGAATTGCGGGATAATCTGATTAACCGGATTAAAGAAAAAGAAATTGTTTTTCCAGGGATATGGGGATACGAAGAAACGGTTATCCCTGATGTGGAACGTGCTATTCTGTCTATGCACCACATCAATTTGCTGGGGTTGCGCGGGCAGGCTAAAACCCGTATTGCCCGGCTGATGGTCAATCTGTTAGATGAATATATTCCTGTGGTAGCCGGGTCGGAACTGAACGATGATCCATTGGAGCCGCTCTCACGTTTTGCCCTCGATCTGATTGCTGAAAAAGGCGACAACACACCTGTTTCGTGGATGCATCGCAGCGATCGCTACACTGAGAAACTCGCCACGCCCGACGTTTCGGTAGCCGATCTTATTGGCGACGTGGACCCTATCAAAGCGGCCACGCTCAAACTGCCCTACTCCGACGAGCGAACAATTCACTTCGGGCTGATTCCGCGTTCGCACCGGTGTATTTTTGTTATCAACGAGTTGCCCGATTTACAGGCTCGTATTCAGGTGTCGCTGTTCAATATTTTGCAGGAAGGTGATATCCAGATTCGCGGTTTCAAACTTCGGTTGCCGCTCGATATTCAGTTTGTGTTTACGGCCAATCCGGAAGATTATACCAACCGGGGTAGTATTGTAACACCCTTGAAAGACCGGATCGACTCGCAGATTGTAACTCACTATCCGAAGTCGATTGAAATCGGCAGGAAAATTACCATGCAGGAAGCCGTTGTTAAAGCCGAGCAGAAAAGTATGGTGAAAACCAACGACTTAATCGCTGATCTTATTGAGCAGGTTGCGGTTGAAGCCCGCGAGAGTGAATACGTCGATTCTAAAAGTGGAGTATCCGCCCGGATGACTATTTCGGCTTATGAAAATCTACTTTCTTCGGCTGAACGTCGGGCATTGATCAACGGTGAGAAAGAGACGTATGTTCGCGTTTCTGACTTGTATGGCGTGGTTCCTGCTATTTGCGGCAAGGTCGAACTCGTGTATGAAGGCGAGGTTGAAGGCCCGGTTATTGTGGCACAAAACCTAATTGGCAAGGCTATTCGGAACCAGTTTTTAGCGTACTTCCCGAACCCCGAAAAGGCCAAGAAGGATAAGCGCGGTAATCCCTATAAGAAAATTACGGATTGGTTCGGCGACAACAATACAATGGAAATTCTGAACGATCTGACCAATCGCGACTACGAAGCTCGACTACGCACGATTGACGGTCTCGACGATGTGGTTGATCAGTTTCACCCACGCTTGAGCAAACCTGAAAAATTGTTTATGATGGAATTTGCACTGCACGGACTAGCCGAACATTCATTGGTTGGCAAAAAAGCAATGGATACGGGTCTATCCTTTAAAGACTTACTCGGTTCCATGTTTGATCCCGGCACTAAATTTGGCGAAGAGGAAGAAGAGGATGACGACGACGACCAGTTTTAAATGAGAAATGAAGCAGTTTAAGCCTATAAGGTTTGTAATCAGGGAATTATCTTTAAAAATTATTTACTTTGAATCTGTTCGATTAAGTAATCGAACAGATTCAATTAATCTTTGACAAATCGGACGGCT
>JANXVQ010000080.1 GCA_025351545.1 Spirosoma sp. | reverse complement strand
TTTAATAAGGCTGGATTAGGTATTTTTGCCAAAATTCACCTAATCGTCAATGCGCTTTTATATCAGCTGGCTTATTTCTTTGTTTCTGTTTTTCGATAATGGTGAAGCCATTTGTCAGCGGGATTCTACGGCTAGAACTACTAAGGTTTCTGCTGAAGTTGGTGCATTAGTCACGTCTGGACGAATGGTGCCATTTTGGCAACGGGCTAATCAATATGGCACTGTGCCCTTGTCAGGTTCGTTTGGTACGGTGCGTTTGGGTATATCGTCAGATTACCGTGCGCTACCATCCTGGCGTGTTGACTGGGGTTATGGCCTGGAAGCTGTTGGTAATGTGGGTGGATTAAATCAACAGGTTGTGTTGCCTCAGGCATATATAAAGGCTCGATGGCGACAAATTGAGTTATACGTCGGGCGTCGTCGGAACATCATAGGGCTGGTCGATACCTTACTAACATCCGGTTCGTATGCTATGTCGGGCAACGCCCTGCCCTTACCAACGATTCAATTGGGAACACGGGGTTATGTGCCTTTACCCTTTACCAGGGGATTGTTGAGTATCAATGCAACCTACGGGCACGCCTGGTTTGAAACAGAAAACCGGAAGGTTTATCATACTCTCCTCCACCAATCTTCATTCTATATGCGGGTAGGAAAACCCACGTGGGCTGTTCGGTTCTATGGGGGTCTCAATCACCAGGCTGTTTGGAGCGGGTACTCACCCTATTTAGGGTCGAACGTATCTAGCAATGGGCATTTGCCGTCGAGCCTAAAAGCCTATATGTACGTTGTAACAGCGTTGCCAGCCTCCAACGCGTCGGTGGATGGATTTGTTACCTCTTTCGATGAAACAAATCGTATTGGTAATCATCTTGGTTCGCTGGATTTAGGCGCTGAATTCGATATTGGTGACTGCACATTTATGGTTTATCGGCAGAATCCATACGATACAGGAGCAATTTGGTATCTGACGACAATTACTGATGGATTAAATGGGATGAGTATCCGACGAAAGCATAAAGGAAGTGGCTGGATCTCGGTAGAGCGTGGATTGTTTGAATTTCTTTATACAGCAAATCAGGGTGGTAATCAATTTGTTATTGAGGATCCGCAACTGCGGGGGAAAGTAGATTATTTTAACAACTCGCAATACATTGATGGCTGGACAACCCGAGCCCATACTATTGGAACGCCCTTTATTACTCCTGAGGGCGACATTCGTCCGTACTTACCATATGGTCCCATCGCCAACAATCGTGTATCAATGTTTCATGTGGGGCTTAGCGGTCGTATTGGCGAAGAAGGTACATGGCTGATAAAACTGTCGAATAGTCGAAACTTTGGAACATATAACGCCCCTTTCCCAACTACATTAAACCAGTTATCGGGCTTACTACAAGTGTCGGCACCATTACAACTACCATTGCTGGGCGATACTCAGGTAAATACAAGTGTAGCCGTCGATCAGGGCACCCTGTTGCCAAATGCGGTAGGATTCTATGTTGGTCTCCATAAAAATTTATTTGTCAGGGCATCCACCCGTCGCCAACGCTTTGTCTCGCCACTATTTCGATAAGATTTAGTATGGAGTTTTTGCTTGAAGCATGTAAATAGATTTAGGATTATTCTGCTTTTAGACGACAAGCCGAAAAGGACAAAGGCCTCCATTTATGGAGGCCTTTGTCCTTTTGATTATAATACATAAAATACTACTTAATCGAATCTTTCCTGGTTGTGTCGCTCATCATGGTCGATATTGAGTCGCTCATGATTGACGTAGTGTCTGTTACCGTCGTAGACGATTCGGCTGATTCAGTTTTCGTACTGGAACAAGCCGTAGCTAAAGCCATTATCGAGAGAAGGAAGAATGCAGATTTTGCCATGTTGATGTTAAAATTAAACAGGTTAATATTTTTCTACTTTATTAATTCACGAGTACAAAAAAAGTAACCTATGTTATTCTTAAATATTTTGATTTTGCCAGATATTTATAAATAAACCAGCAAAAGTTCAATATAAGACATCTGTCAAAGCGGTTGTTAATCTGCTTTTTGATTTATTTTTTTTGGTGACTGCGCCGTAAATCACGCCAGTTGCTATAGCATATGCCGCAGGATGCAAGGCATCAATAGCCACATCTTTAGGGTCTTTATCTGTAACAGGCGGAGCTACATCCAGCGAAGGGAGCATAATTAGTTCAGTAGCCCAGATCGCGGCAAAATGAAGCAAAATGTGCTTACTTACTCACAAACAGATACACAATAAATTGTTATTGTGTATCTGTAAGGTGGACAACAACTACACCAACTTCGCCTTCAAAAACGTCACTGTTCGGCTCCAGGCTAGTTTTGCGGCTGCTTCGTTGTAGCGGGTTGGGGCCGTGTCGTTATGAAAAGCATGTTGAGCGCCTTCGTATACATACACTTCATAAGGGACGCCCGCTTTTTTCAGCTCTGCTTCGTAGGCCGGAATCCCTGCATTGACACGCTCATCCAGACCGCCATAGTGAAGTTGCAGAGCTGCCTTAATTTTCGGAACGTCGGCTGCGTCGGGCTGGCGACCGTAGTAGGGAACAGCCGCTTTTAATTCCGGATAATGAACGGCCAATTGGTTAGCCATCGCACCACCCCAGCAGAAACCAACAACGCCCAGATTGCCTGTGCTCTCGGGCCTTGTTTTGAGATAATCGAGTGCTTTGGCAAAATTCTCACGCGTCTTCTGTGCATCTAATTTGCCAAATAACTCACGCATTTGTGCTTCATCGGTGGGCGTGCCTCCCGATGCCGAGAGGGCGTCGGGAGCGAGGGCTATAAAACCTGCTAAAGCCAGCCGCCGGGTAACATCTTCAATATGTGGATTTAACCCCCGGTTTTCGTGAACAACCACTACAGCCGGATATTTACCCGCTGCGGTTGGTTTGGCCAGATACCCTTTCATAGTCGTATCGGCACCCGGAAACGTGACCGACTCAGTTTTAATACGATCGTCCTGATGGGCTACCGTTTCGGCATGGGCATAGTTGACTTCCAGCAACGGGAGTACAGTCAATGCGGCTGCCATGCTCCCGGTTAGGCTGGCTAATCGTTTTAGGAACTCGTCACGCTTTAACGGTTTATGCGTGTATTCATCGAAGAGGTTGATAATGCGTTGATCCATGGGTAGTTCGGTTTAATTGATAAGCAGAACGCA
>JANXVQ010000518.1 GCA_025351545.1 Spirosoma sp. | reverse complement strand
AGCACTTCCTGCAATGAGCACTATTATCCACAAAAGCGAGGTTATGAATTTTGTGGAGAAGGCAAGTACATATTTTATCATTTATAAATTTTAAACTCATTAACTAAAGAATGGTTACTCTATAGAACTTTATTGACCAGTATATATTGAAGTGTGCCTCTGCAAAATACATGCCAATGTTCTTCGATATACATACTAAATATGATATAAAATAAGTATATATATATGTTGTGTATGTATATATATAAATGATAAACAAAAAAGCCGCTTCATGAAGCGGCTTTTCAACGGTGAGCTATTAATAGGACTATAACCAATCCCAGAAGTGCAGAGGCCGAATACCTTCGCCTTTTTTCCATTTCAGAAAACGTGGGCGACGGAATCGGAGTACCATAAGCCCCATCATTAGTTTCTTGATGGGTAAATGATCGCCTTGCTTTTCCAGATCGGAGGTTGGCGCGTTGGGGGTGTCTTTAGCTGAAGCCGCACTGGCAATCAGCTGCTCACTGTCTGAAAGGGTTCTGGTTAACGCCGTGTTTGGACGAGGTCCCCAGGTGAGCATTGAATTATCTTCGTCAACCAGTTCAATGGTTGGCGCGTCTTTAATTTTCCTGGGTAACGCCAGCGGCTTGTGCCAGCTTGGCAATGGCTTCAGAAGTTCTGCCATCGTTGAACCACGTAGTAAAAGAGCATACTGGCGCGGATTACTAAGCAACTCCTTGAACGCCAGGATTCTAAACAGATAGTGACTCGTCTCGCGGTGCAGCCGGAGCCGGAAATAATTCGACTGGCCCTGCTGTTCCATTTTGCTGCGAACGTGGGTAATGCCTCCATTGTAAGCAGCCGCTACCAGTGTCCAGGAGCCTAACTCCCGATACAATTGATGAAGATGCCGACAAACCGCAACGGTTGCTTTTTGCAGATCATACCGTTCGTCAACGTCACCGTTTACTTTTAAACCCAGTTCACGGGCGGTGCCCGGCATTATTTGCCAATAACCTGACGCCCCCTTGTACGATACGCTACTGTTGTCTAAAGCACTTTCGGCCAGCGGCATAAATCGAAAATCGCGGGGAATTTTGTACTTCCGAAGAATCGGGTCAATAATGGGGAAAAAGGTGGAGGCTCGTAACCGAAGATCAAGTAAAAATTCCTGCTGTGCTCCATAAGTACGGAGCGTTTGCAACCATCGGCGAGATACCCGAGGTTCATCAACGGGTACTTCTTCTCCACAAAAATAAATTGGAAACAGATGTCTGGTCGAGTCAACGACTAGTTGCGCAGGGTTGTTCAGACCGTTTGCCAACAGATTTGTCCGGCTCGTATCAGCTCCAAAGAAGGGAAGCGCGAGTACCGGCTTTGTTGCGGCCATGAGCAATATAAAACTTACCTTTTTTATCAAAATTACATTAGTTGTCGTGATACATACAGGCAATAAAACCCGTGCCGAAGCACGGGTTTGCCCAATTATAGAACACGAATTTAGCTAATTGTTGGTAATGTGCCAACTAATTTTCTAAGAATTATCCAATGGTCCATCTGAAAACACTATTTTACTTTTAGTATGTTCCTGCCACAATGGTTAATTTGCCATAGTCATATCGACCACCTAAATGGTCGAAAACAGGCTTTAAACGGCCTTCTTCTATACCCACAGTAGCAATTGCCTTTTCAATTTCACGTCGTTCGCTGGGGTCGATAAGTGACACCAGATCAATATCGTATCCAGACCGCGAAAGCTGCACCAAATGACTGGCAACGGAGCCCGTTGTTAGCTGTCGCTCGGCGGCAATTTCGGCAATTGTCATCCCGTTATTGTACAAGTCGAGCGTTACCAACTGAGTCGAACCTTTGGGCTTTTCGCCAGCCTGAACCCGCCCCCGAACATAGCCCACAATCTCCGCCAAAAACTGCTTGCCAAACAGGTGTAGTTTACGTTCGCCAACACCACTCACATTGCGTAGAGAATCGGGTGTGGTAGGCCGCTGGCGAGCCATGTCTTCGAGCGTGGTATCCGTGAAAATAACATAGGCCGGTACGTTTTGCTCGTCGGCAAGTTGCTTGCGGAGTACACGTAGCCGCTCGAACAAATCGTCGCGCTGGGTTTCTGGTTTTGTTTTGGTTTTCTCGACTACTGGTTTCGGGGCATCGTCGGGTCGAACAAGATCAATTTTCCGTCCCGAATAAAGCACCTGGTCGGCCAGAATTCCCCGGCGCAGAGCGTAATGCTGGTCATAAGCAATTTCGATTACCCCAATATTAATGAGTTGATGCAAATAACTGCGCCAGTCTTCAAAGCGCAGATCGCGGCCCGCCCCGTAGGTTTTTACCTGATCATAACCGCCCTGTAACACCTGCTGACTTCGTGACCCCCGCAAAATGTCGATGAGCAGGTTCATGGGCACCCGTTCGCTGGTGCGGATAATAGCCGATAGGGCTTTCTGAGCTAGGATAGTACCGTCGAAGGTAACGCGCGGATCCCGGCAAACGTCGCAGTTACCGCAAGGATCGGGCAATTCTTCCGAAAAGTAAGAGAGCAGAATCTGTCGGCGGCATGTGTGGGCGTCGGCATACTGTTGCATCCGCTCCAGCTTGGCTAACTGCAATCCGAGGTTTGCCGGACTGTTTTCGGCCAGCATGTCTTTATACGTAGCCACGTCGGCAAAGCTGTAAAACAGTACCGTTTGTGCCGCAGCGCCATCACGGCCCGCCCGCCCAATTTCCTGGTAAAAGCTCTCGATATTTTTGGGCATGTTATAATGAATCACCCATCGCACATTTGACTTATCGATGCCCATCCCGAAGGCAATGGTCGCGCACATAATCCGAACGTCGTCGCGCAGGAAAGCCTCCTGTGTTTTCGATCGGTCGGCAGGGTCCATTTTGGCGTGGTAGAAAGCGGCATTAAATCCTTTCTCCTGCAACTTGGCCGCCAGTGATTCCGTCGATTTCCGGCTCAGGCAATAAATAATTCCCGACGTGTCGGGTTTCTGCTGCAACAGTCTGATAATCTGCTGGATGCGATTCTGTCCGGGAAGTACCTGTAAACTCAGGTTTTTCCGGTTGAACGAATCCACGAATATGGCCGGGTCGTTCATGCCAAGCCGCGTGGCAATATCATGCCGGGTAAGTTTATCGGCGGTGGCCGTAAGGGCAATGGTTGGTACTGCCGGAAACTGCTCTTTCAGAATGTGCAGTTGGGTATATTCCGGCCGGAAATCGTGGCCCCATGAGGATATGCAGTGCGCTTCGTCAATGGCAAACAGCGATACAGTAGCTCTTTTCAGAAAATGATAAAACGACTCGGTCAGTAGCTTCTCCGGTGAAACGTAAAGCAATTTGAGTTTACCACTGATACAGTCATCTTCAATGTCGCGTTGTTGCCGGCTGGTTTGCGTGCTGTTGTAGAAAGCGGCTTCAATACCATTCATGTGAAGCGCACCTACCTGATCTTTCATCAGAGCGATGAGGGGCGAAACCACGACAGTCAGGCCCGGCAGCATCAGGGCCGGAATTTGAAAACAAACCGACTTGCCGCCCCCCGTGGGCATAAGTACCACCGTATCCCGACCGCTTAGGATAGACTGAATAATAGCTTCCTGCATGGGCCTGAAGCGGTCATATCCGTAGTAGCGTTTGAGGTAATCGGCGGGTTGCTGTGTATGGGGCGTTGAAACGGTCATTAACTTGTTGAAGAACAGGTAATCAGGTTAGTTAAAACAGACCAAATTATCTAAATGGAAAGTCTGTTGATCTTGACTGACAGACCACTATCTTTATTTCAAATTTAAGGAAATTTTAAGTCATTTTCGTTAACGGATTCGTGATTTTATCCTCACCTTTCCGTCTCAAAAGCGAAACATGTCGTTGTTGTCTCACAAACCCAAATTAATTGCCATGAAAAAGACCCTGTTAACCCTGTGCCTATCCCTAAGTTTGCTCATTGCCGTCAACAGTATCGCGCAGGATGATAAACCATCGAAAAGTAAGGCTAAAAAAGAAATGAGCGCAGCCGATGCATCGGCTAAAGCAGCCGAAAAAGCTGATAAGAAAGCCGCAAAAGATGCCGCTAAATCGGCTAAAAAAGATGTAAAGGCTACCGCCGATGCCACTGTTGACCCAGCCAGGCAGACGGTAGTAAATGACCGAATGGCAGCTGCCAGAGCGGCTAAAGCTGCCAAAAAAGCTGCGAAAGATGCCGAAGGTAAAGGTACAGCAGCAGCAGCCACAACAACCGATAAAGCACCGAAAAAGGCTGATAAGATGGCAAACGAAGGCACTGCGGCTACGGGTGCTACTGCGAACGCAGGCTTGAAAGATGATAAAATGAGTAAATCGTCTGACAAAGTGGCGAAGGCGACGAAGAGCACAGTTAAGGAAGAAAAGGCAACTCCCGCCGACTATAAAGCCCCGGTTGACGCTTCTAAGAAAGGTCCCAGTGGCGAAAAGGTTATGACTGGCCCGCGCGGTGGTAAATACTATATCAATAAAAACGGCAACAAGACGTATTTGAGCAGCGTGAAAGGTTAGTTAGTGTATTGCTGTTAACAGAAA
>JANXVQ010000517.1 GCA_025351545.1 Spirosoma sp. | reverse complement strand
CCACTCCTGAATTTTGTCGGTGCTGTTTTCCTGCTGGCGTTTCAAAAAGTTAACAATACCCTCAAATTTGAAGCTGTAATAATCCTCCGTCGCATTCTTTTTCGATGGCTGTGGCGACGGTGCTTCGCTCTCCCGACCATCGGCTTCTTCATCCGTGCCGTACATGAGCGCATGAAGCAGATCATCAGGGAATTTAGCGACGGGAGTCGTTAGATTAAGTTTATATTTTTTTAGAATCGTTTCGATTTCCTTGAAAATCCATAACTCCCGGTATTCGCCCAAGGGTGCGATAGCTCCACGGCTGATGCTCAATGATTTATCGGGAATAACTGACTCTTCAGTAATCTCCTCAACCACCCCCAACCCATTGCAAACCGGACAAGCGCCGTAGGGCGAATTGAACGAAAACGAGTTAGGCGACGGCTCGTCATAACTGATTCCCGATTCCGGGTCCATCAGATTCTGAGAAAAATATACTAACATCCCGGCTCCGTCAAGCATCTGCATGGCTCCTTTGCCCTGTTTCAGCGCTGTTTGAATCGACTGACTCAACCGATAACGTGACTGCGAGTCCCCGGCTTCAGCTTTTGGTACGAGCCTATCAATAACGATTTCGATGTCGTGGATTTTGTAACGGTCCAACTGCATTTTCGGCGCAATATCCTGCACGACGCCATCTACCCGAACTTTAGTGTAACCAGTCTTGGCAATTTGCACGAACAGTTCGCGGTAGTGTCCTTTCCGACTTCTGATAATGGGTGCCAACAGGGTCAGTTTCTGTCCATCGTACTGCTCCAGAATCATATCAATAATCTGATCCTGCGACTGGCGTTCCATTTTCCGACCCGTCAGATACGAATACGCTTCACCGGCACGGGCATAGAGCAATCGCAAAAAATCGTAAATCTCGGTGGTGGTCCCAACCGTGGAGCGAGGGTTTTTGGACGTTGTTTTCTGCTCGATGGAAATCACTGGACTCAACCCATTGATTTTGTCTACATCGGGCCGCTCCATATCGCCAATAAATGAGCGGGCATAAGCCGAAAAACTTTCCATATACCGCCGTTGACCTTCGGCATAAATCGTATCGAACGCCAGCGACGATTTGCCGCTGCCGCTGATACCCGTCACAACAACCAGCTTGTTGCGGGGAATGGTAACGTCAATATTTTTGAGGTTGTGTTCGCGGGCGCCGAGAACTTCAATCTGGTCGTATCCCGTCAGGTCAATATCAGTTAATCCGGAATGCCGGACCATCGGCTTTTCTTCAGTCGTCACGTTGGCTTGGCTTATTCTAAAGAACAACGTAAAACGGGCGGGGGTAGTTTCCGAAAAATGTAGAGATGCAAAGGCCGGGTTACCGATGCAGTCGCTCCTCTACAGGAATGGGCGCATTCAGTTACCAACATTCTACATAGTTCTTTTACAGCCATTGCTTTGCCTCTCATCGCCACACGCCCAACGCATCAAGTGCCTGATGGGAACGGGCCGGAGGAACCCGAAAAAAATGTGTTTAAATTACCTTTTTCTGTTTCAGTCAATGTTACATTGTTGTTTGTGATTATTCTGAAACCTTACTGACCGATCAGTCGAAGCCAGATATGAAAATAACAGACCAAGCGGTTCCAGCCGAAAGCGTCGCCTGAGAAATAGACTTTATAAGCCATAAAAAATCCCCGCCAGACTCTGGCAGGGATTTTTTGTGTAACACAGGCGGCCGACCACCCACGTTATTATTCTCAAAACTTCGCTTTCCCCGACTCTAGAAATGCTACGAAATTTGGAACGTCGCGGTCGTAGTTTTTGGGCGCTACCAGTAATTTTCCTTCGCTATTCACCAAACAGTAATGCGGCTGGGCGTTGTTGTTGTATTTTGTGATCTGTAAATCTCCGTTTTGAGCGCCAATCGTTTTCTTAACTTTCTGGTCGTAAGTAGAAGTATACCAGTCTGCTTCTGGAAGTTCTGTTTTGTCATCGACGTAGAGGGCTATAAGCACAAAATCGTTTTGCAAGCGTGACATGACAGTTGGGTCCGACCAAACGCGGGCTTCCATCTCGCGACAATTCACGCAGCCATGCCCCGTGAAGTCAATAAACACGGGCTTATTTATTTTTTTAGCGTAAGCCAAGCCCTGTTTGTAGTCGAAAAAGCCCTGCAAACCCCTTGGAAAATGAAAGAGATCGGCGTATTTGACGGTTTCGCTTCCCACCAATCCTGCCGATTGCCGACCGCCAATGGTGGATTGATTGTGCAAATTGAAATCCTGCGAGGTTTCGGGCGGTAGGTATCCTGATAGGGCTTTCAGAGGTGCGCCCCAAAGTCCTGGAATCATATAAACTACAAATGAGAATGTCGCGATGGCTAACAGGAGCTTCTGGACACTAACAAACTTGGTTTCGCTATCGTGTGGCAAGCGGAGTTTGCCCAGAAAATAGAAACCAATCAGTGCGAAAATGACAATCCAGATAGACAGGAAAACCTCGCGGTCGAGGAGATGCCAATGATAAACCTGATCGGCAATGCTCAGGAATTTTAGGGCAAGGGCCAGTTCAATGAATCCAAGAACGACTTTTACTGAGTTAAGCCATCCGCCTGATCGTGGCAGGTTTTTGAGCCATTGCGGAAAGGCCGCAAACAACGTGAATGGAATGGCGAAGGCCGACGAGAATGCGGCCATCCCCAGAATGGGCTTAATCACTTCACCGCCCGCTGATGCAACCAGTAAACTGCCTACAATTGGGCCGGTGCAGGAAAATGAAACCAGCACGAGCGTGAATGCCATGAAGAAAATCCCGACAATGCCGCCTTTCTCCGAACGGGCATCCGCCTGGTTGATGATCGAATTTGGAAGGACTATCTCGAAAAGGCCCAGAAAAGACAGACCGAAAATAAAGAAAGTAGCAAAGAATATAATATTTGGAAGCCAGTGCGTGCTGACAAAATTGGCAAACGCCGGGCCGTTAAAGCGCGATACAACCGTACCAATCAGAACATAGATGCCAATAATGAACGCTCCATATAACAGCGCTTTCCACTGACCGCCCTGCTGATTCGTAAAGAAACTGACCGTTGCCGGAATAATGGGAAATACGCAAGGAGTGAGCAACGCAACCAAACCCGATAGAAAAGCAGCCAGCATAAAACTCCATAGCGAGCCTCCTGATTCATTTGTGCCTTCATTGACAGCAAGGGGGTCTTTAATCGTCACCGCATTAGCAGGGGCTAGTTGCTGAGGTGCTTCCGCAACCGTTATAGCCGAGGTAGGTGTGGCGGCTGCAACGACAGTTTCAGAAACTGGCTTGGTAACCACTGACGTTACTTGAGGAGCCGATGCAACAGCGGTTGTGGTAGCTTGGGGCGTTGTGACAATTAAGCCGCTGATAGTGAAATCATCATTCCCCGGTATACACTGCCCATCATTATCGGTACATACCTGATAATCAACGTTACCCTCAATAACTGGCTTAGCATCAAGGATTTTGACCCGTTGGGAAAACTGTGCAGGACCATGCATTAGATAGGTATTACCCTCAAATACTTCTTCGAATTTGGTCTCGACCTTACTAATTGGTTTTACTTTTCCGATCAGTTCATAGGTCTTATTGGGTGTAAACTTAATGACCGTTGGTAAAGGCCCATCAATTTTAGGGTTAACCTCCGAAGAATAAATATGATAACCAGCTTTGATAGCGGCCGTAAACTGTAATTCAATGATCTCACCAACTTTAACAGAAGATTTGGCCGATCTATACGTCCAGGAGACGGGTTTAATAATCTGGGCAAACGTAGCGAGGGGCAGCAGAAGCCACACCACAAGCGTAATAATTGATTTCATACCGCTTTGGGTAAGTGATGGTTTGGTAAGTGAACAGCAATTGAACGGAAATATTTCCATTTCTCACCCTAACTAAACGAGAAAACCCCAGTGTAGGCTGGGGTTTTCTAAATAAAGAGCAGAATGCACTAATCAATAAGTAAACAAGACCGGATTCAACTCGTCTTGTGGGTGGCTGCCAGCGGGCACATTGTCGAGCCATTTGGCATGATCGGCCGTTTGAAATTTGTTGCGCGGCTGCATAATCACCTGGTCCTTGTCTATATAAATCATAGTCATAACCTTGCGCGGTTGCCCCGAAGTATTTGGACCGGCCCGGTGGAACGTCCAACCCGCATGATAGCTAACTTCACCTAAGTCGAAAGGTGTGTCGTGGACGTTAAAATTTTGCTTTTTCAATTCGTCGGCCAGGATTTTTTCACTTGTATCACTAATTTCAACATCACGGCCAATTTCAACATGCTGGCTCCCTTCGGCAAAAGCCAGCGGCCCCATTGCCATTGGTGTTTCCTGCAACGGGACCCAGACGGTAACTGTATTGGGCGATGCCAGCGGCCAATAGAACTGATCGGCGTGCCAGGGCGTAATGCCGCCCGATGGTTCTTTATACAAAGCTTGGTCGTGGTAAATCCGAACGCCCTGAACACCCATCAGATCGGCGGCAATTTTGGCGAGCCGTTTCGAGAAAACGAATTCCTTTGCCTCGTCATCTTCTCGCCAGAGATTCATGATTTGGAGAAATGCCCGCTCGTAAGTCGTGCGCTCTTCCATCGGTTTTATGAGTGTATTGAGTCGAAAAACTAAATCAGTAATAATGCGGCCGTAGTGATTCAGCACGGCTGGACTCAATACATCTTTCAGTTTAACGTACCCTCTCTCACGATAAAAAGTGATAGCTTCCGGACTGACAGTATAGTAGGTATTCAGTTCGTTTTGCAACGTTTCTTTGTCGATTGTAGCTTCCATTTAAGGCTGGTTTAGGAATTAGTGTAGGACAAAAGTAGCCAGCTACAAGCAGAATTAAGAACATAGATTTTGCTGATTTGTGTGTAATTTTGATAACTTATTCTTTTGTTTCTTGTTGAACAGGTTAAAATAGCGCATTTTGTGAAAGCTCTGTTTGAGAAAATAATATTTGGCGAGCAGAGTTCGCTATTGGTTCGGCGCTTTCAGTTGCCCTATTTCGATGCACCCTGGCATTATCATCCAGAGTACGAACTCACTTACATTGTTAAAAGTCATGGCCGTCGATTTGTTGGCGATCATGTTGAGCTGTTTCAGGCTGGTGATCTGGTGTTACTTGGCCCGGATTTGCCACATTTCTGGCGGAACGATGACGAATTTTATCAGGGTAATTCCGCACTGCAACCCGAGTCGGTAGTGGTGCAGTTTCCGGTTACGTTTACTGAGCGGGGACTTGCGACTGTACCGGAGGCTAAATCTGTACGTCAACTCCTCGAACGCGCTCGTTATGGTCTACATTTCAGTTTGGAAATGAGCCAGATTGTGGCGGTGCTAATGGAGCAATTACCGGAACAGACCGGACTAAATCAATTACTGAGTTTAGTCGCTATTTTGAACCAGTTAGCTACTGATGTTGATGCTCATTTACTGGCGAGTGATGGTTACCAGCTTGCCCCTGGTGCAGCCGAAACTGAACGTATGAAACGCGTACTGGAATTTGTGCTGGCAAATTTTCGGGATGAAATCCGGGTGGAGCAGATAGCGTCTGTGGCTGGTATGGCTCCGGCGGCTTTCTGTCGGTATTTTAAGAATCGTACTCGAAAAACCTTTGTCGAATACCTCAATGAGTTACGCATTAGTCACGCCCGAAAACTGCTCACTGATATAGATTTGAGTATTGGGCAGGTAAGTCTGGAATGCGGTTATAATAACAGCTCCCATTTCCACCGACAATTTAAACTGAATACGGGTATGACTCCTTTTCAATATCAGGCAATAGCGAAAGGGAAATGATAATTTTAAGTCGATGGGTCAAGTGGTTTTTCAATCCGCTCGAAAAAACCAGCTATAGTGTATACGTTTCATCTTGTTGGATGAGAGCCAAAATCTTCCAAATCATACCATTTTCTGCCGTACCTTTGTTGTATAATGAGTTGGTCGTTTGCCGGTTCCACAGGCAATTGCCAATGCTTAAAATAACCGAATACAAAAAAACGCTCGTAGCATGACGACCGCCACTACCGCCCGCGATACGCAGGTATTTGACCTGATTGCCAAAGAACAACACCGGCAGGAGTCGGGTATTGAACTAATAGCTTCCGAAAATTTCGTATCACCTGCCGTTATGGAAGCGGCTGGCAGTGTCCTGACCAATAAATATGCCGAGGGCTTGCCCGGGAAACGGTATTATGGTGGTTGCGAAGTTGTAGATCAGGTTGAGCAAATTGCCATCGACCGCGCCAAAGAATTATTTGGCGCTACCTGGGTCAATGTGCAGCCGCACTCCGGGGCCAATGCAAATACGGCGGTGTTTGTGGCCTGCCTGCATCCTGGCGATACAATTCTGGGTTTTGATCTGTCCCACGGTGGTCACTTAACCCACGGTTCGTCGGTCAATATTTCGGGTAAATATTTCCGTCCAACTTTCTACGGCGTAGAACGGGAAACGGGCGTTATCAACTACGATGTTGTTGAAGAAACGGCTAAACGTGAACGTCCCAAAATGCTCATTTGTGGCGCTTCGGCCTATAGCCGCGATTGGGATTACGCCCGGCTTCGGGCCATTGCCGATGAAGTAGGCGCTTTATTGCTG
>JANXVQ010000038.1 GCA_025351545.1 Spirosoma sp. | reverse complement strand
CTCACCAGCCGCTTTGTTGGTAAACGTCAGCGACAAAATGCGGAAAGGGTCAATACCGGTTTCAATCAGGTGGGCAATGCGGTAGGTTAGTACACGGGTTTTGCCCGAACCTGCCCCGGCTATAATCATCAACGGGCCGTTACCGTGCATCACGGCCTCCCGCTGGGGGTCATTTAATCCAGAAATATAATCAACCATTCGGCTCGTTTCTCTTCCTTCTATAACAGGTAAAAGTACGAAAAAATTTGGTCGAGGCCGATAGGAACGTAGATTGAGAGGATTAGTTATGGTGACCGGAAATGAAGAATAAATTTCACAGAAAAGGTCCCAAGTCAACGTTCATCAGTTCAGAAAACGACGAAGATGTAGCTGCCCCGCCGTCGCCTTTACGGTAGCGAAGCCATTCATGGGTCTTGTAGTTGTAGACGAAGCCTTCAAGGATGCCGTAATCATCTTCCTCAATGAGTCGAATAATCTTTTTGAGATCACTGTTAAAGCTTCGGTTGTTAGCGACTTCAATAATGATTCGTGTCTGCTCGGCTTGATTATCGAACAGTAATACATCAGGCACAACATGACCTGGCCCCTCACCTAATGGCGTTTGGGGTAGAGGCTCCAGGGTAATAACGTGTTGGTGATAATATAAAACACCCAACTCAACTGTCAATCTACTGATTACACGCTGGTGGTCAAGGGGCGAATTGGTGCCGTCGTCTTCCTGAACTAGCCGGGGTTTGGAAAATGGCGGGCTGAACATAGCTACTTTGCTTATTTATATGGCTAAGTTACAGAAAAACAGCATTTAAGTGGAGCGGAGAAACAAACGCTTACTTTTTCTGAATTATTGTGCAACATTCTCATTTTTCCTGCATCTTTCTCTCGTTAACAAACTAAAGAAACCGAGACGCTGAACCTTTTGGAATCTAACCGAAATCGCAACGGCGAACCGCTCGGACCGCCGTACCCAGACCGTCATGCCGAATTGGTCAAACGCTGCCAGCAAGGTGAGCGACGAGCACAGTATGACCTTTATCAGCAGTACGTTAAGGCGATGTATAACGTCTGTCTGCGGATCTTGAACCACGAGGCCGAAGCCGAAGATGTATTGCAGGAGGCTTTCATGGACGCCTTCAGCCATATCAATTCGTTTCGGGGACAGAGTACGTTTGGGGCGTGGTTAAAGCAGATTGTTGTGCATCGGGCCATTAACCATTTGCGTAGTAAACGATTGGAGCTAGTGGATCTGGATTCGAACCGTATCGGCGAAGATGATGGACCCGATTTCGCCGATACGGAGCCTTACGACGAAGATAACACGCAATTAGAAGTCGAGCGCGTTCGACGGGCCATGCAGAAATTGCCCGAAGGCTATCGCGTGGTATTATCGTTGTACTTATTTGAGGGCTATGATCATGAAGAAATTGGCAGTGTCCTGAACATTAGTGAAACCACATCGCGAACGCAGTATCTACGAGGTAAAAAACGGTTGCTGGAATTATTGTGATACCAACGTAGTAGGCAGAAAATTAGGCGTACCAATAACAAATACGAACGACGAAGCTTTTGATTCGGCGCCACAAATATGAAGAAAGACAATCTTGAACGCTTCGTACGCGACAACCGCGAGGCATTTGACGACAAGGAGCCATCGGGCAATCTATGGCAAAAAATAGATGCCGGACTGGATGGTCCCGGACTGGATGGTCCCGGACTGGAGATGCCGCAACCTGATAAGGAAGCGCCATTCCTTCAGGTCTATAAAAATCCATCCTTAGTCGAAAGGTCGAAAGTTGAAGGCAGGCAAATTGGTTGGCCCATGCTCGATTGGCGGGTAGCGGCCTCTATTGCGGTGCTACTTCTGGCGGGTGTCTTTTTCTATATGAATCGGCAATATGGGGTTACGCACCAGCCAGAGGTTGTTGCCGCCAGTCCAATGTATGCTAAAGAAGTAGTTCAGTACACGCGATTGATTGATGATAAACGAACCGAACTGAAGCAAATGACAGAAGGCGATCCGGCTCTGTATAAGGAGTTTGCAACAGACCTCGACCGGCTCGAAAAATCATATCTGTCGTTGAAAGCCGATTTACCCCAAAATCCGAATCAGGAGGTGCTTATTCAGGCCATGATCCAAAATTTGCAGCTCCAGATTAACCTGCTCAATGAACAGTTGCGCGTTATTCAGCGCATTAAACAACAAACTCATGAAACGAATCCTGTATAGTGTTTTACTGTGCCTTAGCCCATTTCTCACCTGGGCCGGGGACCCGATCGATGTCGGTAGTAGTGCCATCGAAAAAAAGAAAACTATTATCAAACTGTTCGACGTAACCAGCAATGATAATTTAGTAATAGATAATCAGTTCGGGCAAGTATCGATTGGATTGTGGGATAAAAATGAAATTCGTGTTCATATTACGATCATTGCCAATTCGGACTCTGATGAGCGTGTGCAGAAATTTCTGGATGCTGTTTCGATCGACGAAAAGCGAACGGGTAACCAAATTAGCGTCCGTACTAATTTCAGCCAGAATAGTGTCTCTAACTGGAGTTTTGGGAAATGGAAAGAGGGTGGCGAGCGTAATTTCGTCAGGATCAATTACGATGTTATGATGCCAAAACAGAATGCGTTGACTGTGCGAAACAAGTTTGGCAACACCAGCATTCCGGCGTTTCAAGCCCCGCTAACGGTCTACAGTCGCTATGGTAATTTCAGTGCCGACGACCTTACCAGTCATCAGAACGACATTGATGTTGCCTATGGTAAAGCGGATATCGGCAATTTTGGCCAGGGAAAAGTAGATATGGCCTATGGTAATCTGGAGCTGTCTCGGGCTAATGTGTTAATACTGACCAATAAATTCGGAAAGATGAATATTGGCAACGTTGGTAAGTTAGATGCCGACATCAATTATTCAGGCGCTAAAATCGGTACGTTACGTGAGTCGGGGAAAATTAAGCTCGATTTTTCAAGTGGTTTTCGGATTGATCAGCTATTGAAAACGGTCGAAAATGTTGATATTCAATCGTCTTATTCATCGGTAGCCCTCCCAATGGATAATGGCAACGACTGCGATTTCGACATAACCGTTAGCTATGGTGATTTTAATTACGGATCCGGTTCGGCAATGCATTTTAAATCCCAGCCAAACGATAATGATAATCATCGCGGGCCTCGCCTAACGAAGCAGTACATTGGTAAAATGGGCGATGGTACGGGTACTAAAGTTCGTGTTGTGTCGAAATTCGGAAACGTGAATTTCAAGTAGTCAGCATGTCAATCACCGCGCGATGCTGCGGAAACTCAGCATAAAAGTTGAATGAGGAAATTATTAAACGAGCGAAGCATAAAAAAGCGGAACCATACATCGCGTTTTTATGCTTCGCTCGTTCACTTTTGAAATTTACTGCGCGGCTTTTACAACGGTCAGAAAATCTACCGCCTTGAGCGACGCCCCACCAATGAGGCCGCCATCTACATCGGGTTGGGAAAAGAGTTCGGCTGCGTTCTGGGCATTGGCGCTGCCGCCATACAAAATTGTTATGTCCTGAGCCACCGCGTCACCATATTTACTGGCAATGTGCTGCCGTAATTCAAAGTGCATATCCTGCGCCTGTGCCGACGAAGCCGTTAGACCTGTGCCGATAGCCCAGATGGGTTCATAAGCAATGACAACGTTGGCAAACGACTCAGCGGCCAGGTGAAACAGGCCTTCTGTAAGTTGATCCTTTACGTAGCCAATGTAATCACCGTTCTCGCGTAAATCCCGGGATTCACCACAGCAAAAAATCGGCTTCAATTCATTTTCGAGAACAATATTTACCTTCTCGGCTAATTGAGCATTGGTCTCCTCAAAATATTGACGACGTTCGCTATGACCCAGAATAACGTACTCAACCCCAATGGACTGGAGCATCGGCGCCGAAATCTCGCCTGTATAAGCGCCCGATGCTTTCTCGTGGCAGTTCTGTGCGCCCAGCGAAACCTTACCACCGGCTGTAATGTGCTGCCGCGCCGTAGCCAGATAGAGAGCGGGTGGGCATAGTACCACCTCAACATCGCCCGT
>JANXVQ010000966.1 GCA_025351545.1 Spirosoma sp. | reverse complement strand
GCTTTACCTGACAACGGTGCTGGATTTAGCAGACCGAAAAGTGATCGGCTGGGCATTAGGTGATCGTCTCAAAGCGGTTGATACGAGTGTGGCAGCATGGCGTATGGCGCTCAAAAACAGGGCGATAGCGGGCAAGCTACTATTTCATTCGGATCGAGGGGTGCAGTATGCCTGCACCGAGTTCCGCGATCAGTTGAAGGGCCTGCCCGTAGTGCAAAGTATGAGTCGGAAAGGCAACTGCTGGGACAATGCGGTAGCGGAGAGTTTTTTCAAGACGTTCAAATGTGAGTTAGTCAACCATGTCGATTTCCAGACGCGGGCTGAAGCCCGACTAGCCACTTTTGAGTATATCGAGGTCTGGTATAATCGCCGACGGCGACATTCAAGCCTAAACTACCAGACCCCGGCCCAACAGGAATCCTATTTTTACACCGCTCCGATGGCCGCCTGAAAAAATCTCCAGTGTACTGTTGCAAGTCCATTATTGGGTTCCGACTCGCGTAACATTGCATCTTGCAGGTCGGCAATCTCGCCTTCTAATTCAGTTATGCGCTGACCGTGGCGGAATGGCTCGTTAACCCGCTGAATAAATGCCGCTTCATCGGCACGCGCACGGTCGATGCGTTGCTGACACTGCGCCGGTAGATAAGGAGCATGGGCCACCGATTGCCGTAGGGACTGAAATAGGCCGGGGCCACTCATTACCTCGCCCTGCAAACTGCTACCCCACTGATAGGTAAATACATACTCATTTCGTAGCGTGAATACATCTTGCCGAACCTCGCCAGTCAATGATAGCGGTAGTCCATTTACCGTTACGACTGCTTGGGGTGTAAGATGGCGTTTCAACTGGCCACGCATCCGATCGAGCAATTGTTGAACCGGCCCGCCAAACTTCTCTGTGTAGGTTACGCCCTCAACAACGACCACGTTAACCTGATAGGTTTGGGTCCCGGCGGGGAAGCTCGCGTTCGGTTGTTCATCTATTGCGAAGCGGCTTTTTATTACTGCTACCTCGGCTTCTAACGTCGGCAACAATGGCACCTGTACCGATAGGGTACGCCGGGCGCGTTCGACCTGCATTTGTGCATCAAGTACGCCCCGTTGCCAGTTCTTACGAGCGGTCAGCAACCGCGACAAATCGAGTTGTTTAGCGGCATAGGCTAACGCATACTGACTGCCTGATAACGTCGCCATCATTTGGTCGAAAGACATGGCGGCAAAATCGTCGTCGGCTGATATGTCGTTCATTCCTTCGTCGGTTAAATGGCCTTTCAGCACCTGATTGATAAACTTCTGTTTTATAGCCAACCGTCCGTAGGCTGTCGCGTCAAGCGTCTTATCAACGCCGTATGTCAGAATTTCAATCGGAATACCCCCGGCCGGCGATCCGGAGGCTGCATGTAAATTTCCCTGACGGATAATCCGGCCGTTCCGTTGCTCAAAATCTGTTGGGCGGTTGGGCGCGTCGAGGTGGTGAAGACCTATTAACCGTTCCTGCACGTTAACCCCAATACCCATTCGCTCCGACGTACCCAGCATCACCCGGATTTCACCCGTCCTAACTTTAACAAATATCGATTCACGCTTATCTGCCTCGGCGGGGCAAATGACTACTTCATTGGCTGGGATACCTCCGGCAACCAGTTTCAATTTCAGGTCGTCGAAGAGATTGAAGCGCGTAGTACGTAACTCCGGGCTACCACTCATTTGCTCGTCTTCATCAAAAAACAGCGTTGCCGGGCAACCTCCGTTGGGGGACTGGTACACATCAGCAAAAACCAACTGCGTCCCTTTGTAGGAATCGGACTGTTGATAGAGCCGCAAAATTTCGGTCGCGGCCCGGTTCAACTTTGACCCTGGCTCGTCCTCGTTTCGGGCGTTTAACAGCCGAATATCTAATGTCGCCTTTCGGGCCTGGCCGAATAGTACCAACGGTAAATGGCAGTTCTCCCGCTTCTGACTTCCCGTCAGTTCCTCAAACCAGCTTAGACGCTCTCGAATGTTGTCTAACTCCGCCTGAACACCTTCCGTCTGCGGTAATATAATCTTGGTAAATCCCCCGTCTTTTAAAACGGGTAACATCTGGTCACGCTGAAACTCGACTACTTCATCATTCAGCACGACATCAACATGAGCGCGGTACATCTCTGATAGTTGCCGAACATTAACGAACCGGGCGAACCGCGAAACGGCTTTAAACTGGCCGGTAGTCGTCAATTCAAATGATGCGATCAGTTGTCCAAATGCTCCGGCGAATTGATCAAAGGTCGAAATCCGGGCCTCGTCCAACCGGTCGGGGGCAATGAAGCGTAACATCGTCCATGCTTCGGCCATTGTATTGGAAATCGGTGTTCCGGTGGCCAGCACAACCCGCCCTTGCCGGGCCTGCACCGACCGGCATTTAAACATTGCGCTCAACGCATCCTCCGACCCTGCCGGGTCAATGCCTTTGATACCGCGACGAGACGTAAAAAAGCCTAACCGCTTGTACTTATGGCATTCATCCAGAAACAGCGCGTCTATGCCCAATTCATCGAACGACAAGATGTTATCTTTCTTCCGGTCGGCCTGGCGGAGTCTCCGGGCTTCTAATCGTAGCCGTAATTCGTTTAACCGTTTGACCAATGACTTTTTAGTTTTTTCCTGCCGGGCGGCTGCGGCAACGGCGGCTTCTACCCGGTCAATTTCTTCCTGCAAAAAAGCCTGTTCGCTGGCCGGATCGTCGGGAATCAGTTTGAGGAAACTTTGGGGAATGATAATCCCGTCGAACGTATTGGTAGCGATCCTTTGCAGAAACCGTTTACGGCCTGCGGCTTCCAAGTCGCTCCG
>JANXVQ010000880.1 GCA_025351545.1 Spirosoma sp. | reverse complement strand
AAACCGACGTTTTTAGGCAACCGTTATTTTGAGGATTATTCCCTCGCCGAACTGGCGAAATATATTGACTGGACGCCTTTTTTCCAGACGTGGCAATTGCACGGAAAATACCCGGCTATTTTCGATGACGCCATTGTCGGTAAAGAAGCCAAGCAACTGTTCGACGATGCCAATGAGCTTTTGCAGGAAATTATTGACAAGAAACTCCTGAAGGCGAAAGCCGTTGTTGGATTTTTCCCCGCCAATTCGGCTGATGATGATGTGTTGTTGCACGATTTTGAGGAACAAACTCGTGAGATCCCCTGCGAACGACATGGTTCTCACCATCACATCGAATATAAAATTAGTAAAGCTCAGTCGAAAACGGCTGTCAGCTCAGCTGGTGAATTGATTTATGACACTAAAACGGTATTGCATTTCCTGCGCCAGCAGAACCAGAAAGCACCCGGTTTGCCCAATTTCTGCCTGTCGGATTTCATTGCCCCGCTCGATAGTGGTCGGGAAGATTATATCGGTGGATTTGCTGTAACGGCTGGTATCGGTATCGAAGCGTTGATTGAAAAATATGAACGCGATCATGACGACTACAACAGCATCATGGTCAAAGCGCTGGCCGACCGTCTGGCCGAAGCCTTCGCCGAGCGGATGCATGAGCGCGTTCGTAAGGAATTCTGGCCCTACGCAACGAGTGAAACGCTAACCAGCGAGCAATTGATTAAAGAAGCTTACCGCGGCATTCGACCCGCGCCGGGTTATCCGGCCTGTCCCGACCACACCGAAAAAGGAACCTTATTTAATTTGCTGGATGCCAATAAGATAGATATCGAACTAACGGAAAGCTACGCCATGTATCCGGCCTCGTCGGTAAGTGGTTTTTATTTCTCGCACCCTGAATCGAAGTATTTTGCAGTTGGAAAAATCAACAAAGACCAAGTCTTGGATTACGCTCACCGGAAAGACGTGCCGGTTGAGGAAATTGAAAGATGGTTGAGTCCAGTGCTGAGTTATGATGTGTAAGGTTTATAATTTTATACCCTATTATAATAAAAATGCCCGACCGTTTGGTCGGGCATTTTACGTTGGATAAAGCGGAACTTTCTTTTACGGCATTAAGACGGTGTCAATTACGTGAATCACGCCGTTGGACTGATTTACATCGGCAATCGTAACCGTAGACATACCCCCTTTGGCATCTGTCAGTTCAATTTTTTTGCCTTTCCGAGTCGCGGTCAACGTACCACCCTGCACTGTCGTTAGTGTGGCTTTACCACCGCCGGCTGAGATAGCTTTCATTAGGTTGGCAGCGCTCATTTTGCCTGATACGACGTGGTAGGTCAAAATTTTCGTCAGCGTTTCTTTATTTTCCGGTTTCACCAGCGTCTCAACTGTGCCTTTAGGTAGTTTGTCGAAGGCTTTGTTGGTAGGAGCAAATACTGTAAATGGGCCAGGACCAGACAACGTTTCAACCAGACCAGCGGCCTTAACGGCGGCTACAAGTGTGGTATGGTCTTTAGAGTTTACCGCATTCTCGATGATATTTTTCGAGGGGTACATAGGAGCGCCACCAACAGTAACAGTTTTTTCCTGGGCAAACGAAACCTGGCTAATAGCTAGTAAGCTAAGTATCGCAAATGTGAACGTCTTCATGTTTTACTTCTTTTTAATGAGTTGAAATGTGTATTGACCTTTTCATTATGTGTCGATTAACGTGAAGACTTACGGAGGGACTGTATCGTTTGGATTTAATTAATGATAAAATATTTATAAGTTGCTGATAACCAGCGTTATGTTGTGATCGTGTATTGGGGTTAGTCGAGAGATAATACAAAAACAGACCGCCGGGTAGCTACCCGGCGGTCTGTTCATTAGGAAAGTGATGTGGAGGAAGATGTAGATAGAATTAACAGGACAAAGGTGGTGAGTAAGCCAATGCCAGGATAGGGGAGAATAACCCATTATAAAACGGGAAAAATACGGTTTCTTTATGGGGGATTTCCCGTATTTTCAACTGAATAACTCTTCTATGAGTGGGGTATTGGTAAATAACTTATTGATAAACAGAAAGTTATGATTTATTGGGTAAATACGTAAAATATAGAATGATATTGTTTATAAGTAAGTAAGCTAGTACGTTTGACCAAACCTTCAAGCTCTTTATAAGTGATGACAAAAGAAGACGATTTTCCAACTGATCCTGCTAAACTCAGAGAAGCTTGTGAACGCCACAGTAAATTGGTAGCTGATACGAAGGTAAACAAGACCTTTCAGACAGGTTATTTTGATGTTGATAAGCTTGAAGAAGTAATTAGGGCTAGTCAATCAAAGCACGTTAAAGTATATTATGGGATTGATGAGCGAAACAAACATTTTTTGTTTATTGCTCCAACGCAGGAAGATGGCAGTGCTCGGGATGATATAGACACAACGGCAGCCTTGTGTTGTTGCCAGACTCCCCCATGCCCCCGAGATCAAAGCGATCGCTTTGCAAATAGTGTGAGTGTGTAATTCTAATACATATTATGTGGGATACGCTTCTCTACGTTGCCTTAATGGGCGTAAGTACTTACTTATATACGGTAAACTACAGGGTACTTACGCCCCCCCTTCAATTATTAGCCATAAATATAACTGTAACCTTTATCGCCACGCTATATGCAATATATATAGTGCGCGTAGATCGTAAAGACAATATACACATATACCATATTCTGTCAATAATACAATATACACTATATGGCTTACTTTTTAGCAAATCCATTGAGCAGCGTTTTATTAAACGGCTTATCTGGTTGTCAATCGGTTTGTTTGGCAGCATTTCCTTAATTTTATCATTGACAATTCAATCCTGGAGTCAATATAATTCATACGAAATTACAATATTCAATGTGCTGATATCTTGCTGGTCTGGATATTACCTGTGGAGAACTTTTGTCGATGTCAAAGTTCTGGCTTTAGAGCGGGAAGCTCTGTTTTGGGTAGCTACCGGTTTGTTTTTTACATCGTTGGGTAATTTTTTTGTGCAGGGATTAATGGATTACTTAATTACAAATTCGGAACCCTATGCTTTAACCGTTTATTGGATTCATGAGCTTATGGATTTTGTCTTGTTTGGTATATTTTTGTTGGCTTTATATGTCTATCTACGATATTCGCCAAATAGTCATAGGTAGCAGGGCTTTCTTATAAAAACTGACACGTTGATAATCAGACTATTCTTGTGAGGTCGGTTTCTTCAAACCGACCTGTGAGGTTTCTCAAAACCTCGTTTTGTTCGGTTTGAAGAAACCTCACAGGTCAGATTTAAGAATC
>JANXVQ010000878.1 GCA_025351545.1 Spirosoma sp. | reverse complement strand
GTGCCTACGGTGCTGAGGGTCGCGTTTCCTGAACTTCCCAGGGTGGCGGGTGCGCCGTTGACCACATCATTGGCTGCCACGTTGGCCACGGCAATGCCGCCCGTGCCGGTGCTGACGGTGCCCGCGTCGTGTGTGGTGGTGATGCCCGAAGTTGACATCACCCTGGACATAATTGGTGCCTCGGAGCCCGATTCAACTGATGTCGTTGGTTCATTGGGTGTACCAGCGTGACTAATCGCTGTGTAATCAGCGGTATTAGTCAGTGGATAGCTCATTTCACTTCCAGGCGGCACATGATCAAAAAACGGTGTAAACAATTCATGTCCTGCCATAGGCTGTTGAGTATCGCTGGTCCGGTCAATCTGATACAGCGTATCCGGTTTATTGACAGAGGCTCTCTCACAGTAGGCTATGGCCTTGTTGAAATCATAACCAATAGCCTTAAAGCCTGGGGTATTGGTTATGATTTCAACAAGGTTAGGGTCGTTTGGAGTAGCCTTACCCGGCCCTGTATACGTTTTAATTTCGGGATGTTCAGCGGCAATGACCCGTGTCGAAATTGGTGATTCAGCCATTTTGAAAACGGCCAGTGGACTGGCTGATGAGTTATCATCATACCCCAGGGGTGCTCTCGCCAGGGAGGCTCCTGATTGATTCCCCTTTAGCCAATAGAAGGATGCCTTCTGGCTGTGTTTGTTCCCGGACTCAGCCAGTCTCAATTGGGCAACGGGATTGAAATAGTTTTGTTTGGCCGTTACAGGGAAAGCAGTTAAACACACCATTGTCATGAATGCGGCTTTTTTTGCCAAAAGAACGGGTCGTCCCCTTCTGGCCAGCCATAGACTCTGTACAACCCGGTTTTGTGACAGAAAATTACTCAGCCAATTTATAAAACAGGCTGGTAGTAACCGGCATATCCGGAAATAGAACTGACCGCGAACAGACAGTAGTGATTGACTCATAATATCTCGTTAAAATTTAATGGTGAGTTTATGGTTTGATAGATATTAAATCATAAAATGGGCCTACGAAAAAAAACAGATTATCGTTGATAGGCCTGGTTTTGTTGTCATTGGGTAGTACTCCCAACGAACAGGTTAATGGGTTGACTGAACACGCCTTCGATCGGTTTGTGCAAAACGATGGTGCCTTCAACGGTAGACAATCTGTTAAAGTTGAACCAGTCAAAGGAAATGTCCAATGCTTAAAAACAGCCTTAATCGAAGGGCTGATGGCACTGCCTAAGTCCTGAATGACAGATCCTGGCAGGCCCGCTGGCAAGTCCTACAGGGTGATTTTCTTTGTTGCGTTTTGCTGACATTGACCGAATCATCCTATCGTCGGTACACGGAGTATATACACAGTTACCATTTTTTCTTTGACCATTGATGGGCGCTTTTGTGTATCAAAAACACCTTACCATGCATGATAAGGTGTTTTTGATACACAAAAATGTTACCCGGTTCAGCTCACAATGCTTATGGGTTGTGAGCTGAACCGGAATCCAGAGATTGTACGCAGAAAATAAGTATCTGTAGAACAAGAAAATAACAGTCAGTACTGCCGGAATTTGACTTTTAAAGAAACGACAGCGCTGAAAGCTTTTTCATTTTTAAGGCTTGTCGTGTCGTTAGCCTCTCAATGGCAGTAAAGACGTCAATAAACTTAGTTTAACGGTAAATATGAGTTTGGTTAGCCACTAGGGGCGAAGTTCACAACTGCCCCGAATACCCCATTTCAAGCTCCTCAAGTGTATTGGCAGCAACCACTCGGATGCAATCGACATCACTCCATGTCTCCCTCAGGACTTTCCTGTAAAAACTGTTTCAACCAAATTCAGCCGTTTAACTTGACTGTACAGTACTCGAAATCTAATTTTGGTTGTGTTCGACAATCTTCCAGGCCGATCGACCAACAAACGACAGAATGTCAAACAAACCTTAAACAGGAATATTGCATCCTTACAAGGCGCGTTCAGTTTTTATGAGAAAGCCCTGATATCCCAATGGATCGAATCAGAGATGACTAGCCGCATCAGGTAGTGCTATTCAGAGGTATCGTTACGTTTACTTCATCACAACAACGTTATTCGACTTTATTAATCCCGGTCGCCAGTGATGGTCCTTCTGCCGCAATGTTAAACCACAGACAACCGGTGCGCCGGACAAATAGAAAAGAGGGCTGCCTGCTTGTCGAAAGGCTATAATTTGATTTTAGATTAGAAAGGGGATAAATCAAGGTCCCTTTGGAGTCAACGAGGAAACGCGACTTCCAAACTTTTCAATGGGCTCTGAAATTTTTTAATAAAAAGTACATTTGTAATATAAATATATTTTTTTAATAAAAAAATATATTTATATTACAAATGTACGTAAAATTTTTGTTCAATTTCAGTTATGGAGAGAAGCAAACGTTTTTTTTACATTAAAATTGCTATTGTAGAGATTTACATAATTTAATTAAATATATAAAAAGTACAACTGTATGCCACAAGTAGACGAATCAGCCCCGCTACAGGCTTTTCTCAATAACCAGCTAACCTACAGCGACGACTTTAAAGCCCTTTCGCCGAAACTCATTCAGCAAGGACAGTCCCTTCAATAAGTAGTTAGGCTGACTGGCGTTAGTCAACCTACGTTGTATGAGTGGTTGGCCAACTGGACCGGGTCGACCAAAGTCGTTCGTTTGCAATAAGCTGGATAGAGCGGTTGCTGAGTCCGTTATACGATCAGGCGGCAGATTGGCTGAATCCTATTTCTATCTAAACCAAGTTCGGTCAGCCTCCATAATTCCTTGCGGATAACAATTGCGATTAAACAACTGTTACTTTCTACTAATCCCGTTTCCTGAAATAATACCCCACCAAGTGTTTCTACTAGACACGTGGATTTCCCCCAAGAGATGTATGAACGATGAAAATAACGCATCTGAACTGACCGAGGACGAGAAGAAGTTATTCGAGGACCTGATGCCCGAGGAGATGGACGAAATTCTCGATACAGGTGTAAATCGGCGTCATTTTTTAAAATTAATGACCCTGGCAGGCGGGGGCGTTCTTGTGGCTCAGTCAGTCGTTGCCGAGCAGCTACTGATAAGACCACTCAGCCCGTTAGCAACGGAATTTTCCTCCGCAACGCTCGAAAACGGCGTTACCGTATCGTTCAAGGTCAATGGTACGACCCGGAAGCTGATGGTCGATTCCAGAATGACTTTACTCGATACATTGCGAGAGCGGTTGGAACTGACCGGTTCCAAAAAAGGCTGCGACCATGGGCAATGTGGTGCTTGTACGGTAATTGTAAACGGGCAGCGTGTCTTGTCATGTCTGACGCTGGCCGCAAGCTGCGAAGGGAAACGTGTTCAAACGGTCGAGGGACTGGCGCAGGGAGACACCCTTCATCCGATGCAGGCCGCTTTTCTGAAACATGATGGATTTCAGTGTGGCTTCTGTACACCGGGACAACTATGCTCGGCAGTTGCCCTGATGGATGAAGCCAAAAACGGACATGCCAGCTATGTTACCGAAACTGTTCGTAAGCAGGCAGGCCCGGTTCAACTGTCAAACGAGGAAATTCGGGAGCGGATGTCGGGAAATCTGTGCCGATGTGGTGCTTATCCCAATATTGTTGCCGCCATTCAGGAGGTACATAGCGGCAAACCAGTCGAGCAGACCTTTCGGTTTTCCGCATAACCATTTACTACCCGCAGTCCAATGAGACCCTTTACTTATACCCGGGCAAAAGATCCCTCCTCCGCTATAAACCAACTGGCGGGGAATCCGAATGCGAAATTCCTCGCTGGTGGCACGAATCTGCTGGACCTGATGAAGGAGGACATAGAACGACCTGATGAGCTTGTTGACATTACAGAACTGGGCCTGAGTGACATCAAGGTTATAGCTGCCGGACCCCGGAAAGGAGGAATTTCGATAGGTGGACTAGGGAAAAATACCGATGCCGCCAATCATGCATTGATTCGTCAAAACTACCCGCTGCTGACGCAGTCTATTCTGGCTGGCGCATCCGGGCAGATCCGAAATATGGCTACCAATGGCGGCAACCTGCTGCAACGAACGCGTTGCCCGTATTTTTATGAGGTGTCGATGCCCTGTAATAAACGCGAGCCAGGCTCGGGCTGTGGTGCCCTGGAAGGCATCAACCGGATGCATGCCATCTTTGGCTGGACCGAAAAATGTGTGGCGGTGTATCCGTCTGATATGGCCATTGCGCTGGCCGCCCTGGATGCCGTTGTTAAAGTCCGGAATGCCAGCGGCCAGGAACGAATTATCCCTTTTGCCGACTTTCACCGGTTGCCGGGCGACAAGCCTGAACAGGATACAAACCTGGCGCATGGCGAACTGATCACCGCCCTCGAGCTGCCTAAAAACAATTTTGCCGATAGATCTTATTATCTCAAAGTGCGCGACCGGGCGTCGTATGCGTTTGCGCTGGTATCGGTGGCAGCTGCTTTGGAGATAAGTAATACGACAATTGTACAGGCCAGAATTGCAATGGGCGGTGTTGCCCATAAGCCCTGGCGAGCTTTGAAAGCCGAAAAGATGCTGATTGGTAAAGAAGCGACAGCCGCTAATTTTAAACTGGCCGCCGACGCCGAAATGGCCGAAGCAAAGCCATTGGAACACAATCGGTTTAAGGTGGAACTTGGCAACCGAAGCATTGTCCTGGCGCTGGAAATGGCGATGAACGGGGGTAAAGCTTGATCTTAACGTCAATCGATCACATGAAAGACAAAAACAAAGTAATCGGCACGCCCATCAGTCGCATTGACGGGATCGCCAAGGTGACGGGAAAAGCAGCTTATTCAATGGATTACCCGGTTAAGAATG
>JANXVQ010000859.1 GCA_025351545.1 Spirosoma sp. | reverse complement strand
CTAAACTGAGAACCCCACTGGTTTCAACCAGTGGGGTTCTCAGTTTAGTTTTATTAACTTAAAAAGAAACTGGAACGTCAACCTCCACGGTGTCCCAAGCGAGTATCATTATTGATTCATTGATCTTATCGCTGGCTTTTTTGAACTGAATCGTAAGATTTTCAATCGGCTCTTCTGCTTTTTTAACAGGCGCTGTTACGCGCAAAACGTCTAATTCCGGCTTATAACTATACGCGCCCCACTGGTCAAGATCTGTGTTCAGGATAATAGTCCACTCCGTTTCATTTGGAATAATGTAAAGAGAATATACACCTGCTTTGATTTTCTTTCCCTGAATGGTAGCGTCCGTAAAAAGTTTAATTTCGGTGGCCTCGTTTGCGCCAATGCGCCATACTTTGCCATAAGGAACTAGTTTTCCAAATACGTCCCTGGCGTTCCTGGCAGGACGGCTATACGTTACTCGTGCATAAACCTTATCGCCTACTTTGGCAGGAGCAAACTTACGGTCGTGGGCAAAATCGTCGGGATAGTAAGCCATATCCATCGGACTTTTATCAAGTGCCCGCAATTTTTGGGCTTCTGTTATCAACGTGGAACAGGCAAGCAGGCAAATGAGTAAGCCAAAATGTTTCATGATTTTTGAGATTTACGGTCGGTTTAGAATCCGGTACAAGTTACGTATGCACCAGGCATATGCTCTGGCGACTATATCAAAATCAGCTTATTATCTACAATATTAAAACGGTGTTTCCTGGCTGGGATCAGCGTTGCCGAAATTCGACATTGTGTTAGCCTTACTCTTGAAAACACTACCTGCTGAGGATGGGGGCGTCTCGAAACTACTCAAGCCGTTTACATCCGGAGAAAAACCCTGCGCCTGTACTGGCTCAAAATAAGAGTCAAGATCACAGAATTTGGTGAACTTACTAATAAATCGAAGTTGGATGGTGTCGAGTGCGCCACTCCGGTTTTTAGCAATTATTACTTCGCCAATCCCCGCCGTCGAGTTGCCGTTCTCGTCGGCTGTAATGTTATAGTATTCAGGACGATACAGAAAGCATACCATGTCGGCATCCTGCTCGATAGATCCTGATTCCCGAAGGTCGGAAAGCTGCGGTTTCTTGTCGCCACCGCGTGTTTCAACAGCCCGGCTCAACTGTGAAAGGGCAATTACCGGCACATATAATTCTTTGGCTAAGTTCTTCAACGCCCGCGAAATCGAGGCAATTTCCTGCTCGCGGTTGCCACCCCGACCGCCGGATGTATCGCCCGACATCAACTGGAGATAGTCAATTACGACCATTTGAATATCGTGCTGAGCTTTCAGACGTCGGCACTTGGCCCGTAATTCCAGGATAGATAGGGCAGGGGTATCGTCAATGAAAATGGGGGCTTCGGTTAGCCGCTGAATTTTGTGGTGCAATTGCGTCCACTCGTGCGGGGCCAGCGTACCTTTTCTGATTTTCTCGGAATCAATTTCAGCTTCGGCCGAGATAAGCCGGTTTACCAACTGCACCGACGACATCTCGAGCGAGAAAATGGCGACCGGTTTGCCGTGATCGACAGCGGCATTTCGGAGCGCACTAACGACAAAAGCAGTTTTTCCCATCGCAGGTCTGGCCGCCAGAATAATCAATTCGGTGGGTTGCCAGCCCGATGTAACGCGGTCGAGGTTTGTAAACCCTGACGGTACACCCGTTAGGCCTTCCTGATTTTTCTTGGTTTCGAGTTCATTAAGCGCCATCCTGACGATGGTACTCATGTCGGCATAATTCTTCTTGATGTTCGATTCCGAAATCTTGAAGAGTTGTTGTTCGGCGCGATCGAGGAGTTCAAAAACGTCGGTAGTGTCCTCGTAGGCGTCGCGCAAAATCGTAGACGACATGGCAATGAGCGCCCGTTTGAGCGCCTGCTCCGACACAATACGGGCGTGATATTCAATATTAGCCGCCGAGTTGACCCGGAAGGTAAGTTCTGAAACGAAGCCACCCCCGCCCACAATTTCAATTTCACCAGTTTTGCGCAGTTGCTGAGTAACCGTCAGTAGATCAATAGGGTCAGAATTGCCAAATAGGGTCAGAATCGCCTGATAAATCCGCTGGTGCGCTTCCTTATAAAATGTCTCGGGTTTGAGGATATCAACAACTGATGAAAGAGCGTCTTTTTCAATCATTAACGCACCCAGCACGGCTTCTTCGAGGTCAAGCGCTTGGGGGGGCAGCTTGCCAAGGCCCGTATCGAGCCAATGATTTCCGGCTTGCTGGCGACCACCGGCAAAGGCCGAAGGTTTACGAAGGTGTTGGTTGGGGCGGGCGTTATTCTCCATTATCTTACTGCAAGTTTACGCAATCTATCCCCCATAAGGCAAGTCGGACTTGATCGACGTATAGCCATAAAGACTGCCAAAACGTTCGTAACAT
>JANXVQ010000839.1 GCA_025351545.1 Spirosoma sp. | reverse complement strand
GAATTACTCGCGAGAAAACCGAAAATCTGATTCAAACCATTCGGGAACGCGTGCCGGGCATTACCCTGCGCACAACGCTGATAGCAGGCCATCCCGGCGAAACAGAGGCTATGTTTCAGGAAACATACGATTTTGTTGAGCGGATGCGCTTCGACCGTTTGGGCGTGTTTGCCTATTCGCACGAAGATGATACGCACTCGTTTTCGATGCCTGACGATGTTCCAGCCGACATAAAGCAGGAACGCGCCGATGAATTAATGGAAGTTCAGCAAGGGATCTCGCAGGAACTGAATCAGGCGAAAATTGGCCAGACGTATAAAGTTTTGTTTGACCGGAAAGAAGGCGGTTATTTTATCGGCCGTACTGAAGCTGATTCGCCAGAAGTAGATAATGAAGTATTGATTCCGGCGACCCAATATGTGCGATTAGGCGACTTTGCCAATGTTCGCATTGACAAGGCCGAAGAGTTTGATTTGTACGGAGAAGTTGTAAGTGTATAGAATATATGCTAGCTCATCACTTCATAAAAGAGCTGTGTGTCAACACAAATAGTGCCTCAAAACCGTTAAAACGGTTCAATTTATTGACTCTAATTTATTAGCCCACGACTTAAGTCGTGGGCTGGATGAGACGCTGTCGAACCTTGCGGGTTTTTTCGTTGTTAAAATCCGGTAAACGCAACCCCGCACTACCGCATGAACTGTCAGTACCTGCCGCTTACCTCAACCGGCCAGTTTTCTCCTCTTTTCCTCGATTACATCACGAATAAAGATAGTTTAAAACCGTTTTACAGTCGTTTTCCTGATAAGGCGGCCTTCGAAGGGCAGATAAAAGACAAAGTATTTGACGAATCGAAACGGCGGGTTTTAGTTGATGTGCTCGAGCAGCAATACCAGCATGTCAGCACAAAACCTGACTTTTCGGTACTGCTTCAGCCTAATACGTTTACCGTTACGACGGGTCATCAACTCAATATTTTTACGGGTCCGCTTTACATTATCTACAAACTCATCACGACGATAAACCTGGCCCGGCAATTAAAAGAGGCTTACCCCAGCTATAACTTCGTGCCGATATACTGGATGGCGACCGAAGACCATGATTTCGCCGAGATCAACCATTTTTCTTTATTAGGTCGAAATTACGCCTGGCAAACGGATCAGCGTGGCGCCGTTGGTCGCATGAATCCGCAGGAGTTAAAGACCGTTTTTGCCCAAATTCCCGAAAAGCTTTCTTTGTTTGAAGACGCCTACCTGAAACACAATACACTTGCCGATGCTGCCCGCCACTACGTCAATGAACTGTTTGGCGCTGAAGGATTAGTTTGTTTAGACGCTGATGATGCTGCGTTAAAACGTATTTTTGCCCCTGTCATGCACGACGAGCTGACACAGCAGAAATCGGGGGAGTTAGTTCATAAGCAGACCGGACTGCTGGAAGAGTTGGGTTATAAAACGGTTATTACCCCACGCGATATCAACTTGTTTTATCTCGACGATCAAGTTCGGGAACGCATTGAGCGTAAGGAGGATGGCACCTATCGGGTGTTGCACACAAAACTGAACTTTTCGGAGAATGAGGTACTAGGTTTGCTTAACGAACACCCTGAACGATTCAGCCCGAATGTAGTGTTGCGACCATTGTATCAGGAAACTATTCTGCCTAATCTGGCTTACATCGGTGGTCCGTCTGAAGTGCCTTACTGGTTACAATTGAAAAGCGTATTTGAGCACTATCAAACGCCGTTTCCGATTCTGATGCCCCGCAACTTTGCAATGTATGTACCCGCTGTGAGTGCGAAACGGATTTGCAAACTCGGTCTCACACCAGAAGAATTATTTCAGGATACGCTCAAGCTCAAGCGCGAGTATGTCGATACGCACAGCCGTCATACGCTCAAGTTCGATAACGAGAATAAAACTGTTCATAAGGCATTGGACGCCATTTTGCACAAAGCGCAGATGGTTGACCCAACGCTCGAAAAAGCGGTTCTGGCCGAAACAAAGCGGTTTGCCAATGCCGTTGCCCGGCTAGAAAAGAAAATGCGACGTGCCGAAGAGCGCAATCAGGAAACGGGCGTCCGGCAATTGCTGGCGGTGAAAAATGAGCTGTTCCCTAATGGCAGTTTGCAAGAGCGAAGTGAAAATTTCCTCTCGTTTTATCTAAACGACAAGACGTTCCTGCAAAGTTGCATTCGGTAATCGAATGGATCGAATACTGACATCATCTTTTGCAG
>JANXVQ010000815.1 GCA_025351545.1 Spirosoma sp. | reverse complement strand
TTCACCATTTGTGCGAAAGAGCGAAAGAGTGAAGCCGGGCCGCCGATGCGGAGCGAAAGAGCGCATAAGACCGTTACCGGTTGCCGCTCTTTCGCTCCTTCACTCTTTCGCCAATTAATTAAATACCTACTGCTTTCTTAAATTCCTCATCTTCCGGCTTCACTTTCGACGCGAAGAAATGTGTTAGTTCGCCTTTCTCGTTGATGACGTATTTGCAGAAATTCCAGGTTGGCACTTTATCGTTCCAACCGTTTAACGATTTATCAGTCAACCATTTGTAAAGCGGAGACTGGTCATCGCCCAGGACAGATACCTTCTCAAACATTGGAAACGTTACGCCGTAATTCTTTTTGCAGAACTCCGCGATTTCTCCGCTGCTGCCTGGCTCCTGGCTATTGAAATTATTGGCAGGAAAACCTAACACAACGACTTTATCGCCATGCTCTTTGTAGAATTTCTCCCAGTCGGCATACTGTGGGGTAAATCCGCATTTCGATGCGACGTTCAGAATGATGACTTTCTTGCCTTTAAAACCCTTCAATGATACGACCTTACCATCAAGCGAGTTTACCGTGAAGTCATAGAGGCTTTTTGTGGGTGCATCCGCATTAGCTGGAGCAACGGCAACTTCATGTTTATCGATGAAGATGCCTTTAACGAGTGTTGAAAAGGACATAAAACTGGTAAGCGTCGCAATCATAACAACGCCAATTAAGGTAAAAACGAGATTCTTTTTCATTGTTGGTTTAACGTTTTAGTAGAATTTGGGGAAAGTAATTTGAAGAGACTGAAGCAGAAGCAACTAACTACATTTTTTCAGGGACTTCTATGCCCAATAAACCCATTGCCTTACGAATAGTTTCACCAACAGCATTTGATAAAACAAGACGTACATGAAGCTTCACCATGTCCATTTCTTTAAGGATAGAAAGTTTATCGTAAAACTGATTAAAGGTCTTTGCCAATTCATAGGCATACTGCGCAATATAGGAAGGCGAATAAGCTGCACCTGAGTCGATTACACGCTGCGGATATTGGCTCAACAAGAACACTAATTGCTGCTCAACTTCGTCTAATTGGGTGGCAGTAACGGCACCATCCAGGATAACATTCATCTCAGCCGCCTTCCGCAAAATAGATTTAATCCGGGCATGAACGTATTGAATGTACGGCCCCGTATTCCCGTGCAAATCCACCGATTCGGCCGGATTGAACTGCATTCGTTTTTGCGGGTCAACTTTGAGCAGATAATATTTTAGGGCGCCTAAGCCCAGCATCTGGAATAACGCCTTTTTCTCATCCTGGCTGAAGCCGTCGAGTTTGCCTTTGGCAGCGTCGTCGGCGGCTGTAGAGGCAGCATCGACAGTTTCCTGAATCAAATCATCAGCATCGACAACGGTGCCCTCGCGGGACTTCATCTTGCCCGTTGGCAGGTCAACCATACCGTACGACAGGTGATATAGCTTATTCGCATACGACCGGCCCAATTGGCGCATAATGGCAAACAAGACATTAAAGTGGTAATCCTGCTCGTTACCCACAACCCAAATCTGGCGGTCACTTTGAAAATCCTGAAACTTCAATTCAGTGGTGCCGAGGTCCTGCGTCATATAGACCGACGTACCATCGGAACGCATAACCAGTTTTTGATCTAAGCCTTCTTCCGTTAAATCAATCCAGACTGAGCCGTCATCTTTACGGAAGAAAACGCCCTTTTGAATTCCTTCCTCAACAATCTCTTTACCAAGCAGATAGGTATTCGATTCGTAGTAGGTCTTATCGAAACTGACACCTATATTTTTGTAGGTAACGGCAAACCCTTCGTACACCCAGGCATTAAGCTGGCTCCATAAAGCCTTCGTTTCGGGGTCGCCCTGTTCCCAAAGTCGCAGCATTTGCTGAACTTCGAGCATTAATGGGGCAGTTTTTTCCGCTTCCTCTTTTGGTGTTCCCAGCGCCACCATGTCTTCGATCTGCCCTTTATACGCTTTGTCGAACAGAACGTAATATTTCCCAATCAGATGGTCGCCTTTCATCCCCGATGATTCAGGTGTTTCGGCGCGACCCGACGCATCAGTTCCGAACATCTGGTAGGCCAGCATGGACTTACAGATGTGTATGCCACGGTCGTTGACAATACAGGTTTTCACAACATCGTAGCCGTTCGCTGTCAGAATCCGGCTCACCGAGTCGCCCAGAAAATTATTGCGCAAATGGCCGAGGTGCAGCGGTTTGTTGGTATTTGGCGACGAAAATTCAACCATTACCGACTCTCCTTTTTGAGCCAATGTACCAAAAGCCGAATTGGCGGCAATGTCGTTTAACACTTCCACCCAGGCCGAATCGGCAATGCTGATATTAAGAAAACCCTGCACCACATTGAATGCACTGACGATGGCACTATTTTCGACTAACCACGCACCAATCGTCTGCCCAATCTGCGCGGGTGCTTGCCGGAGCTTTTTCGTATAAGGAAAAGTAACGAACGTATATTGCCCTTCAAATTCTTTTTTGGTGGGACTAAGCTGCACATCGTCGGACTGACCCGGATAGAGTTCATTGATGGCCTGTAAGATGTCGGTTTCGAGTATTGACTGAATATCCATTAACCACAAAAGTACGAAATGTAGCCTGTATGTCGAGCGAATTACCGGCCCCAAAATATATCAACTCATGACTTTAGCCGCGGGTGAAAGCAGCAGATTATCAGGCCACGTTGGGTTAGGGCTGCAATACTGTCGTTCCTTCGGCAACAGTCTTGATTTTTTCCTTCGAGAAAAAGACCGGGAAATAGCCGTTCTCAGCCCAAATTGGAAACAAGTCGGCGTAGTGCGCGCTGGCCGGATCACCTGACTGACCGGGCGTGTTGATACCCAGCGTTTTGTCCCAGTCTTCGGTGTCTACCAGAATACGAAACGATGCGCCATGCGTTTGATTGAGTTCATTGGATGTGGCATTGACGGTTTCGGCATAACCACCCCGCGCCACCGGTCCAAGGTTAATTTTCTGGCGCATAGCCTTATCGACCAGGTTACTCAGCGGATGCGTAAGGGTGATATGTTTGTTTTTTCGCTGCCCATACGACCAGTCGTCCATGTCGGTGCCGAGCCGGGTGGTGAGTTCGGCTACGGCCCGGTCAAGACAGGTTAACAGCAAGCTATCGCGGGTAGTGGTTGGAATCAGCAAAGCGTCAATGAACCGCTTTGTCGGTAAGCTTTTCAGGTAAGGCCTAGCCGTTGCAGGCACCTTTTCCAGGTAAATGGCCTGTTTTAATTGTCCTTCCCAGGCCACATAAATTGAAGCCGCTACCGAGTTGGGCGTGAGTTTATAATCCCAGCGATTGAGGTAATTCAGGGCCCGTTCTGTTCGGTCGGTGGGCGAGGATAGATTTTGTAACAACGGCACCAATGTCCGGGCCGGAATAGCCAGATAATCGGCCTGTAAGGCCATGAAATCGACTAAATTTTTCCGCTTTCCATCATTTAATACTTCTTCGATGCGGTGGGCCCGCGAAGGGCTGGACCATGTCCAACCGATAGCATTTCGATGGGGGAAATTAGTAGCGCGATTTGCCGGTTCAATGAGGTTGTTATTCGCCGTAACGACATAGCCTTCGGGTGGATTAAGTTTATTGGGTAACTGGTCGATAGGTAAGAATCCAGCCCACTCAAACCGCCCATCGCCCGGAACGGGCACCAAACCCGTAAAATTCTTGCGGATGGGTGCCAGGCCCACAGACTGCCAGCCAATCGTACCTGTTTTGTCTGCCCAAATCATGTTTTCGCCCGGCACCCGACTGAACAGACAGGCTTGCCGAAACTCAGCCCATGTTCGAGCCTGATTCATCCGTAAACTGGCTAAATAGGGCGCAGTGCCTATTTCGAACCCGCCCGACCGTATGGCGTAGGCTTTATGATGTTGACTATCTTCAAACACCACCGGCCCATGCTGAGTGTATTTCAGCTTAACCGTCTGCGGCTGTCCACCCTTCACCGGAATAGTTTCGGTCAGAATTTTCATGTTTACCCAGCGATACGTTGTGCCGTTGCCTTTATATCGGTACTGGTTCGAATTGGCCGGGTTGGTGTCATAAACATATAAGTCTTCGTTGTCTGTCTCAAAAATGGTTAAGCCCCACGCGCCATGGTCGTTGTGCCCAACCGAAACGCCGGGAAGTGTGGGCTCCCCTGCCCCAACCACATTCCAGCCCGGTGCATTCAGGTGAACCCAATATCGTAATGAAGGAGTCGATTGCGCCCGGTGAGGATCGTTGGCGAGCATTGGGTAACCACTAGCCGATTTAGCCCCCGAAATAACCCAGTTGTTTGAACCTACATACTGTTTCTCAGAATCAAATCCCTGATTTATAACGGGTTTGGATGAATTTGCTTCGTCTTCATCAACCTTTGTTGCTTGTCCCTGAAATTTTAGCGGCAGGCGAAACGCTTCGTATAATTCCAGAATTGGTTGAAAAAGCTCGTCGCCGTCAACATGAAGCGTTAAATCTGGTTCGGCTGGCTTCGATGGCGAACCGGCAGACTGCGGATGAAACCATTGCAGTTCGCGAAGTTTGTCGGGGCCAATTAATTTAACTAACCGACCATAATTCAATTCCTCCCGAACATTATAAAAAAGTCCCTGATGGCGGCTAATAACAACTTCGGGCGTCCATAAGCCCGGCTTTGTATCAAGCACCCTGAACTCGAATGGCAGCTTTTCTGGTGTTTTTAAAATATTGGTGATGTAGGCGTTGATACCCTCCACAAATGCCCCGACAATTTGCGGACCGTGCGGATGGTAATGCAGTAATTCTTTATGGATGTCTCCACGGGCCGCGTTCGGTTTGGCCACGCTCGGTCTGTAGCGAAACAATCGAGCACCAATGTCGCGCTTGATTTCCTGCGGACCGAGTAGTTCAGCAACCGTACCGGTAGCCTGCCGACGCCAGATTTCTAATTGAAACAGCCGATCCTGAGCCGCCGAGTAGCCTTGCGCAAAGAACAGATCATGTTCATTTTTGGCATAAATATGATTGACACCCCAACGATCGCGGATGACTTCGACGGGCTGTTGCAGACCGGGCATCTGTATCGTTTTGTTCGCCTGAGCGTTACAACAAATTGGCAGAAAGACAGCAATCAGAAAAAATAATTGGCGCATACGATCAGATTTAAACCTAAACATAGTGAATCTTTCCGTTGTGTATAGCTTTTGCGCGTAGTTTATCTATTTCTTACTGCCGTAGCCGTCGTAAATCGCTAGTGCGGTTCAGGATGCTCCAGCGTTAGGGAAACGGCTGCCAGATGGCCACCGCTGAATTGACGGGCCGTTGTATAAGCTCGAAACACGAACGGCATACTATCGACACCGTCGTCAAAAGGAAACAAGCCGGTTTGGCTATTCAGCACATTCACAAAGAGGGCAATCCGATATTGGCAATTTGATAACAGTATTTCCTTCGGTTACCCGTTTTTACGCCATTCGCCATGAGTTGCTTAAGGCCAGAATAAATATGTTCGGTGTAGGCTCCAGTCAGGCAATTGCTGCCCAAACCAATAATACCACTGCGATGATTGAACAAGTCCCCAAAGGTAAATAACGTATTGCATCGACACGCTATAATGCGTTAATTTATCAATCGGCAAGTTCAATCCGAAGGCCTTTCGGCCTCAATAAGGAAGGCATATGTATTACCACTCGGGAAATCCTATCAGTCAACGTATTGATAGTTTAGTTTATAGAGAGCCAACTTTACTTATTAAGCAGAATACTTTATTGCCATGGTATGACCCTAGTTGAGTCGTATAAATAACCGACAATATTTTTCATTTTCGCCTTTTCTCAAACGCAATACGGGATCGGGTTTAAACGTGGTGTCAGGTTTCCGAACCTGACA
>JANXVQ010000794.1 GCA_025351545.1 Spirosoma sp. | reverse complement strand
CATTTGGCCAGTACGCGCTCAATGGCTACCTGCTTAAAATTCTCATTGGAATACAGTAATATGGTTTGCGTGTCTTTGTCTCTAATCGCAATTTTGAAGGCGATTTTATCGACGGCTTTACTTTCGGTGGGCGATAGATTCACCGTACAAACGGTTAGCTCGCCGGTAGCGCTTGAGGAGAGGAGACATTTGCCTTGCTTGGTGTAGCTGTCGACAACCATTTTGCTGTTCAAAAAAGCCGCCGAGCAATCGGTAAAGGCTTTTTGCCCGAAACAAGCAGCAGAGAGTAAAGTGCAAAAGAGTGCCAGCGTAAGTCTATTTACTTTTTTCATGATTCGTGTTTTAAGTGACCAGCAAATCAAAAGTATAGGCCTGTTTTACAAGGCTTGCAAAACCTCTGTAAAACATTGTAAAGGAATTGTAAAACTATGCAGTAGGCGCTTAGGGCTGGTTTTTAACGCAAGTAGCAGGGTACGTGGAGCAAGGTTTTCGCCCTGCTCCACGTACCCTGCTATTCAGATCGTAATGATTTTACTGGATTCATCAAAGCCGCTCTTATACTCTGAAAACTCACTGTCGCCAAAGCAATACCTACAGCTAGCAAACCTGCTAAAGCGAACACCCACCCGTCGATGGTAATCTTGTAGGCGAAATTCGCTAACCACTGATTCATGGCGTACCAGGCAAGGGGAGAGGCCAGGACGATAGCGACCAAAACGAGGATCAAAAAGTCTTTGGAAAGTAACCCCACAATATTCAACACCGATGCACCCAATACTTTCCGAACCCCAATCTCTTTGGTACGCTGCGCCGTTGTATAGGCCGACAAGCCAAACAACCCCAGGCAGGCCAGGAAGATGGACAGAAACGAAAAAACGCTAAAAATGAGACCGGTACGCGTTTCAGCCGAATAGAGTTTGTTAAATTCCTCATCCATAAACTCATAGGAAAATGGGCGATTGGGTATAAGCGTCCGCCATTTGTTTTCCATAAACTGGAGTGTGTTCGGTAACTGACTGCCCGACAGTTTTACCAGTAGGATTTCGCCCCCATTCTGCGGAAAAAGAACCAGTGGGCCAATTTTCTCCTTCATGGACGCGAAGTGAAAATCAGCTATCACGCCCTTAACCTCGCCTAATCGTCCGCTTACATCCAGTCGCTGACCAATAGCCTGCTGGGGCGTCCAGCCGAGTTCTTTCACCGCAGCCTCGTTGAGAATAAACCGGCTTCGGGTGAGACTATCATTATCCGTGTGCGAAATCCGGTCCATATCGGCGGCATTTATATTGCTGCCAGCCACAAGATTCAGGCTCATGGTTGGCACAAAATCTTCGTCAATAGTTAGGCCCGTTACCATCTTGCGTTGCCCATCCGGCATAGTTGACCCACGCATTCCATACCCACCTTCGATATATACCGGCGAATCAGAAGCCAGCGAAACCCGTTGCACGTCAGCGTTTTGACGAAACTCACTTTTTATAGCCTGTATTTTTTCATTGACCTGCCTATCGACGGGCAGCATCAATACATACTCTTTATTGTACCCTAATTTTTTGTTCTGAATAAATGATAATTGATTGCGAACCAGCAATGTGCTGATAATCAGGAAAGCGGTAATCGCAAACTGAAACACAATTAACGCCCGACGAAACTGACCTGTTCCGGCTGTTTTCAACTGACCTTTCAAGACGCGTATTGGCTGATACCGTGCCAACACCAAAGCCGGATAACTACCGGCAATCAGGCTAACCACCACACCAACGCCAAGCAGTAACAGTAGATTACCGGGTTTGAGCCAGACACCAATGGAAAACTGCCGGTCCGATAGCGTATTGAACAGCGGCAAAGTCAGCGTGGCCAGTAACAATGCCAGCACCAGAGCAATTGACGTAACGATAACCGATTCGCCCATAAATTGCCCAAACAACTGGCCCTGCATAGCGCCCATAACTTTGCGAACACCAACTTCCTGTGCCCGCTCAACGGCCCGCGACGTAGCCAGATTAACGTAGTTGACGCAGGCAATCAGCAGAATCAGCAACGCAATTGACCCAAAAATATAGATGTACGTAAGGTCGCCGTTGGGTTCAAAACTTCCCTCTACATCCGAGTGTAGATGCACGCGCCGGAGCGGTTCGAGGTTGTAAGTCAGGTAACTACCCGACGATATTTCGTCCTTGCCGAACTGCGTTTTCATGAAGCCCGGGATCTTTGCCTGCAACGGAGCGATGGCGTCGGGAGAACGTAACAGCAGATACGTAGCGTAGTTCGACGAATACCATTCTTCTATTTTGGCCGCCGGGAGCGTCTTAAACGAAGCCACTAGATCGTATTTGATCTGGGAGTTTGCCGGACAATCTTCTACCAAACCCGTTACCGAAAAGTCCCGGAAAGAGCCGCCTGTATTGATACGCAGCATTTTTCCGACCGGATTGTCTGTTCCAAAATATTTCTTCGCCGTTGTCTCAGACAGCACAACCTGATTCGGTCCATTCAGTGCTGTTTGCGGATTACCCTTGAGTAATGGAAATGAAAACAGGGAAAAGAAGGCCGAATCGGCAAAAACGAGTCGTTTCTCACTGAATTGCCGATCATCTTTGAGTATAACAGCATCCCGATTAATCATGCGAACACCAGACTCAATTTCTGGAAAATGCCGACCAAATTCCGGAGCTACTTTTGTTCCTGTC
>JANXVQ010000757.1 GCA_025351545.1 Spirosoma sp. | reverse complement strand
ACCGACGATAAGGGCGACCCGTTGAAAGGTTTTGTGCATGACCACGATAAGGGAGAAGAACATGCCGAACCCCATCATCAGGAAGAACCTCATCACGATCACGGCCCCGAACATCAGGGAGGAGGTAGTCAGGACCCCATTGCGGCCATGATGGAGCAATATGTTCACTCCCACGATAATGCAGAAACCAACACGTTCCATGAACAGTCTACGCGGGCTTTGCTGAAAATGGCGCTAGAAAATATGTGGCAGTCGGAGTTGCATCTACGACTTTATGAACCAGAAAAAGCCTTGCCCTTTGAGCAGGAAGCCCTGAAATACTTAAAACTATCGCAGCAGAAAGCCCGGTCATACGTTAAGAAAACCGGCTTCGATCCTCCTCAGACCAAAGAAAAGGAAACGCGCCTGACGGGTGAAATGAAAAATGTAACGTCGGCTTTTAATCAGGAGCGAGTGTATTCTCAACAACGGACTGAGTTGTTAGTAGCCCAGGCACTCGGTTATCTGGACCTCCCAAAACTGAGCACCCAACAGCGGCAAACGCTGCAACAACTTGGTAATGCACTGGCGAATGGCGTGGTAAACAGTGGACTTCAGTACTGGTCAGTACTGGCTTCGCTACAGAAATTAGCCGGTGGCAAATCGCTTACCGATGCCGAGAAGACGCAACTGAAAACAAAATTATACACCTTAACTGGCGCGTCGGAGCGAACCGGCCCGTCGTATGCCAGTGACCGCAGCCTGCAACAAGCTTTCTGGCAGCATATAAAATAGCCCGGTAGATTACCTGATAATAATGCAAACAAGTATCAACTGGACCGACCCCATTAATTGGCTTATCGCGCTGGCCTTGCTCACCTTATTGATTGGTCAGCTCTGGTTTATTGCCCGTAATCAGTCGCTGCCCACAGGCCGAAAATGGCTTCGGGCGGGACTGAACCTGTTGCTCTGGTTGCTGGTGGTCGGTTATTTCCTGCAACTTCATTGGCCAATTCAACGCTCTTTATCTCACGCGTTACTGATTGGGGATGATGTACCAGCAACATTTTCCCGACAGATAAAAGACAGTCTGCATATTCAGGACAGCTTTACCAGCCGAAATCTGAAAGAGGATTATGACTCTGTTACCTTGGTAGGACAGCAGTTTCCGGTCGAGACCCTTACTAAATTAAGCAACTCGGCCGTGCAATGGGTGCCGTACAACAAACCAGACCAATTGCAGGGCATACGCTGGAAAGGAGTTGTTCGGCAGGGAGAAATCCAGCGGGTAACCGGTCGAATTCAGTCGTCGGAGAAGCAGTTATTACGGCTTCGGTTTGGTAGCCAGACCTTAGACAGTGTAGCGCTGAATAAGGGCGATAATACGTTTGCTCTTCAGTTTCCGGCCTTTTCGCGCGGACGCAGTCAATGCGAACTGGTGCTGGACGGTACAACGACACTCGATACGATTCGCTTTTTTACCCGGCCAACCGAGCCGCTTACGGTACGAATTTTACTTAACAATCCTGATTTTGAAAGCAAAACACTGGCCGACTGGTTAGGGAAACAGGGTCATAGGGTGCAGGTAATCACAACGCTTTCCAAAAATATCAATAGCAACGTCAGCATCAATAAAGTCGGAAAATCAGCGGGTAGAACGACCCCAGACCTTATCATTACTGAACCGACTAATGCCGCCAGTGCCACGGTAAAAAAAGCTATTGCCGAAGGAAAATCGGTGTTATTTATCAATATCACGAATCCCGAAACTGATAGCCGGGCCATTAATCAGGCAGTAGGCAGCCAGTGGCAAGTCCGAAAAATATCCAATGAGCCAGTCATCTCGATTGGCAACGGACTGAATGCACTCCCCTACCGCTTTACGGATAATTTGACTCAGTTTTCGGTCTCGGGTTATCCCGTAGCGGTGCAGCAAACTACCCGAAATGGATTCGCCGGGCGAGTAGGCGTTAGCTTGTTGCAGGAAACATTTCCGTTGTCACTAAGTGGTGATAGTGTGGCATATAATCGAGTTTGGACAGCTGTTTTAACCCGCCTTTCTCATTCAGATAAAGGTTCGATTCAGGTAAATGCGCCCGTGTACAGTGGTCTCCAACAGGAAATTTCTGTCAACAATTCTGGCAGTTCATCGCCGGTTATGCTAGTTGGTAATGATACCATATCGGTAGCCCGATCATCCATCAATGAGCGTTCGGCAACGGGTTCGTCCCTCTTTGGGCATGCGGGTTGGCAATCGGTGCAGGATTCGCTGGCTGTTTACGTTAATGCCCGTAACTCAACCGATGCAGTGGCCAACCGGCAGATCATTAGCCACTTTATGTTAGCTCGTTCGCTCGATCAATCGGAAACCGGACAGTTTACCCGTACGGTAACCGCTCAACTACCAAACTGGGGCTGGTTGTTGTTACTTGTTGCCTGTTTAACAGCTATTTGGGTAGAGCCGAAATTGCTATAAAGCGCAGAAAGGTGAACCAATTCCTTAGTTCACCTTTCTCTCCGGCGACCCGGAATCATAAAAATCAGCGTTCTATTGAAAAGGCGGTTGGTTCTTAATTAGAGTGGAACACCGCATCGGCGGTTCGACGGTATTCGTTGGGCGACTGGCCTACCCGTTGTTTAAACAGCCAGCTAAAATGTTGAGCCTATTTGAACCCTAATTCAAAAGCAATCTCATTGACAGTTTTGTTCCGGTCAAAGATTTTCTCTTTAGCCACCTCGATCAGTGGTGCATGGTTCGTTTCCACTCCGTTACATCTAAACCCTGTCTTTGGAAAGCAGGCTGTAATGAGTTCATCCTCAAAAATAACCGTTTTCGCCCGAAAGGGAACAATAGGTTTTGAGAAACCTAAATTGTTGGTTATTAGTAACCGACAACACCTCATAATCAGTAATCAGCCATTTATTTTTCATAAGAAAGCCCTGCTTTTAAAAAATGAGTAAGTGTGTACCGAAAAACGCCTGTTTATTGATGCTGCCGGTACGTAATTAAATCTTTTATGCTAACCACTTTCAGACCGAATCGATCGGCC
>JANXVQ010000748.1 GCA_025351545.1 Spirosoma sp. | reverse complement strand
TCTTTAGCGGTAACCCAAGCCGGTGAAGTCAGCAGTTGTAATTGTCCGGCCTTTTTCAACTCCGCGATTTGTTCAGCAGCTGGTGATTTAGGAGAGCCCATTTTTTTCCATACCAAACATGCAAAACCACATTCAGAACGGGTTTATCCACGATATTGGTCGCCTGGAGGTCAATTTTAGCTACTGAATAAGTAGAGTATCGAATTGGAAAGCAACTATTATACCTTCTTGAAAACGACAATACCATTGTGGCCACCAAAACCGAATGTGTTGCTCATGGTAACGTTTACGGGTGTAGACAGGGATTCGCCCAGAACAATGTTTAATTGGGAAGGAATGGCCGGGTCGAGTTCGGTTGTATTGATCGTTGGCGGAATGACGCTATCCCGCATGGCGAGCAGGCATATAATGGCTTCAATGGCGCCCGCAGCTCCCAACAAATGACCTGTCATTGATTTGGTTGCGCTGATATGAAGCTTCGTTTTTTCGTTGTTTGTGAGTTTAGTTACCGCTTTAATTTCAGAGAGATCACCCACCGGCGTAGATGTCGCGTGCGTATTGAGGTAATCCACATCGGCGATGGTAATTTCAGATTCATCCAGCGCCAGTTGCATGGCTTTTAATGCGCCTAAACCCTCTGGATGGGTTGCCGTCATATGATAGGCATCAGCCGTCATGGATGCGCCCGTTATTTCACCATAAATATGAGCGCCCCGCTTTACGGCGTGTTCGTATTCTTCCAATATCAACGCACCAGCTCCCTCGCCCATTATAAAACCATCCCGGTTAACATCGAAAGGTCGTGAAGCGGTGGCAGGCTCATCATTACGGGTCGACATCGCTTTCATAGCACTAAATCCACCAAAAGAGGCCGGTGTAATGGGGGCTTCAGAGCCTCCGCTTACAATAATTTTAGCTTTCCCTAAACGGATGTAAGTAAAGGCATCCATTAGGGCCGTATTTGAGGTGGCACAGGCCGAAACGGTGGTGTAATTAATGCCCATATAGCCGTTTCGGAGTGAAATCATGCCAGACGCCATATTCGCAATTAGTTTGGGCACAAAAAACGGGCTGAACCGGGGTTGCCCATTGCCCAATACATATTCTGTTACTTGTTCTTCAAAGGTTTCCATGCCTCCCTGACCAGAACCCCAAATGACGCCCACATCGAAGGGGTCCATTTTTTGGAAATCAAATCCAGAATCTTTAATAGCCTGATCAGCAGCAATCAACGCGTATTGCGTAAACCGGTCCGTCCGTTTAATGTCGCCGTGACTTAAATAGGAAGAAGCCGTAAAATCTTTGAGTTCGCAGGCAAAATGTGTCCGAAATAAAGACGCATCGAAGCGGGTAATGGTGGCAGCACCGCTTTGCCCGGCTACTATATTTTGCCAGAACGTTGGCACATCATGACCAATTGGTGTCAATGCACCTATACCTGTAATTACAACTCGGTGTAACATAGCGATTGATTCGAAATTTGACTAGCCTGGGTTACAGTCGCCAAACTTGTTTGGGTTATCGTTGTGATAAATAAATGTTGAGCAAAGATGGCAATTAAAATACCGATTGGCCTATTTGTGACATGAGCCAGGAATTGTCGAAAGCGGACCGGACTCGCCATTTTATTATCGAAACGACCGCCGAAATTTCCAACAAAAAGGGCTATGCCGGCACGGCCCTGTCGGATTTGACGCAGGCTACTGGCTTGACCAAGGGCAGTATTTATGGGGATTTCGAAAATAAGGAAGAGGTAGCTTTAGCCTGTTTTGATTATAACCTTGCCAAAATTAATCAGGCCGTTCAACAACGAATGCAGCAAGTTAGCTCATTCCATGGGAAACTGTCAGTTTATGCCCAGTTATACCATAGTTTTACCCAGGCTTCTTTTCCAGAAGGATGTTGCCCAATTTTGAACACGGCTATTGAAGCCGATGATACTAATAACCTTCTGAAAGATAAAGCGTCAAAAGCGTTATAACCTGGAAGGAAAATATTATTAATCTCATCCAGGCCGGTATAGCAAGCGGGAGAATTTAAAGAAGAGGCTGCCCCTGAGCAGACTGCTTTATCAATCATCGCCCTGATTGAAGGTGGTCTTATGATTGCCAGAGTGACCAATAACCCTACCAGTTTGGACAAAGTGATGAAGACTGTGGAGTTCCTCATTATACAGCTTAAGGTATGAAGTCGCTGAGCCTTGTTCGAAGGCTGTTTTCGCCCGCACAAATACAAGCCGCCGGTTGAGTTATTTGCTCTACACGTTTTTCCAAATCGAGTAACTTACTCAGGCATCTACATATTTTTTCTTAAAAATAGGCCAATCAGTATTTTATGAACCCTATTTGTTTGGTTTTGTTGACGAGTTTTGCGTCAGCCGGTTTTACGGCAATTATGGTTATAATAGCAGAGAGAAATAAAGAGCCTGCCATAAAGATATAGGAAGCGCCGAAGCCACCGGTTGTTCCGTTCAAATGGCCCACAACATAGGCCCCTGCAAATGACCCTAAAGCACCAAAACTATTGATGAGGGCCATTGCACCACCTGCTACATTTTTTGGTAAAATTTCTGGAATAATAGCGAAGAACGGACCATAAGGTGCATACATAGCACCGCCTGCAATAATCAGTAATACAAAAGATATCCAGAAATGATTTACACCAACTAAATAGGAACAATAAAAAGCAACGGCACCAAGTAATAAAAACGGCCAGACAAATGCTTTTCTGTTCATCGTTTTGTCAGAAAAATAAGAGGCACATAGCATGCCTGTAATTGCTAATACATAAGGAACAGATGACAGCCAGCCAGTCTTTACAATGTTCATGTTAGGGGCTGCATTAATGATAGATGGAAGCCACATAACAAAACCGTAGACACCAATACTCCACAAGGCGTACTGCAAACTTAATAGGATAACAATTTTGGATTTAAAGGCTTCGGCATAGTTTTTAACGGGTTTAATACCCTCTTGTTCCAGCTGTAACTGTTCTTCTAAATCCTGTTGTTCTGATGCGGTTAACCACTTGGCATCTTTAGGCTTATCGGCTACCAGTCTCCACCAAAAAAAGGCCCAAATTATGGCCGGAAGTCCTTCCAGAATAAACATCCATCGCCACCCTACAGCTTTAATTAAATAACCGGACAAAACAGACATCCAAAGTATAGTTGCCGGATTGCCAAGAATCAAAAACGTATTAGCCCGTGAACGCTCTGCTTTTGTAAACCACCTGCTTAAAAAAAGCAGCATCGAAGGCATAACTGCGCTCTCGACAACACCAAGCATAAAGCGGATAACAATTAATAAATTGAGATTGCTTATTATGCCGGTTGCCATAGCTAAGCCGCCCCAGAAGATTAAGGACCAAAAGATTAATTTTTTCGCACTTCTGTTCTCTGCATAAATGGCACCTGGAACCTGGAAGAAAAAATAACCCAGGAAGAAAAGGGAACCTAACAACGAAGACATTGACGGGGTAATGTGTAAATCAGAAGCCATTCCACTGGCTGCCCCAAACCCAAAATTTGCCCTGTCAAGGTAAGCAAGACTGTAGGTAATAAACGCTATCGGTATCAGGCGATACCAACGGGATTTTGCAATTACTTTTTCCATTTATACTTACTTTTATTGGGAGTTTATTTAGGTGATTACTCAATGCTAATCGTCTGATTTTGCCTGATATGGGTAACTATCGATAAGCAATGTACCAGATAGCATTTACGGATAGCGGATTTGCGCTCTATCCGGTTTACTGGAAAACTGTCAGTCCTGTCAAAACTACCCTATGAAAATCGGTAATTTGTTTTCCGCTGTCTCAGACTATTTACCTGAAGAACTAACTTATCGATAAATTACTAATTGGTTCTCTCATTACTCATATTTCATCTGGATTGAGCGAATGAGACTGCTGCCTTTGTTTTCTCCTGACACGCTAATACCAACACGCGGTGCCCGATCCCAACGGGGCAGAAACGAGCCGTCTAACGGAGTGTCTGGTATGAGTTGAGAGGCCAAATCTTTTGTTCCCCAGCTGAAGGTGTAAAATTGACCTGATCGGCTGTGCAACTGCAAGTTGACTGAAGGTGTATTGTCGGGAATAGGTTGATTTTTGAATACTGTCCGAACGCCGTCTTTAACTTGCCAAACCTCCAGCGAACCTTTCCTGACACCAAACCCTAACGCATTAGCCGCATCGCCGTACAGACATATACTTTGAAGTACGTCGTTTTGCGGGCTTATTTCTGCCGAAAAAGTATACGTGCCTTTTTTGATTACTAATCCTAAAAAACTACCCGCAGAATTAGCCGTACTATTGACCAATTTCAACTGACCCTCCTGAGTAGAAAAATCAGGTTTAGGAAGACTTACATCCCAGACCCAGGAAGTTTCTGGTACTGTCTTTCCGAAATCAATAACCAGATCAGCCTCTTTTTTTTGAACCGCACCAAGGGGCGATTCGGCTTGGGCGGGCGTTGCGGTGCCATACCGGAAAGAGGGCCACTGGGTTTTGTCATCCCAGACTAACTCACTCAAGACTCCCTGCCGACCGGTGAAGGTAAAATCAACTCCGTTGTATGCGTGGTGCAGGTAGAAATAGCGGTTATCGGGGGTGGCAGGGCTTTCTTATAAAACCATTTGCTGAGTCAAAAACTGGATTAGCGTCGTGAATTTGTCAG
>JANXVQ010000729.1 GCA_025351545.1 Spirosoma sp. | reverse complement strand
CTGGTCTCCCCCGCAAAAAATGGATATTCCCAATTATGTAAACATGAGCAAGGGACAGTTCGACTGCGGTTTTATGTCGGCCGATGGGAAAGTGCTATTGATGGCATTCAGTGAAAAGAAAAACAGTAAAGACGACGATATATATGTCAGTTTCCGGCAGAAAGATGGGTCATGGACTAAGCCTGTGGAGCTTGGCCCGGAAGTCAATACCAAGTTTACGGAGACAACACCTTTTCTGGCTCCCGACGGCGCTACGATGTATTTTTCAAGCAATCGGGAAGGCGGTTTAGGGAGTAATGATATCTACGTTTGCAAACGAGTAGACAAAACGTGGAAACACTGGTCGAAACCAGTTAACCTCGGGCCCAAAGTCAATACAGATGGCTACGATGCCTATTACACCCTTGCCGCATCGGGCGATTATGCCTATCTGACAACCTTCAAAAACACACTTGGTAAAGGCGACATTGTTCGCGTTAAACTCGGCGACGAACGCCTAGACAATCAGCCGGGCAAATTGGGCGGTGGTGGCGATGATGTTGCCGGTAAAACGGATATAACCCGCCCCGATCCAGTTGCCCTAATTAGTGGAAAAGTTGTTGATCAAACCACAGGTAAGCCTATTGAGGCCAGAATTATTTACCAAACCCTGCCCGACGGAGCCGAAGCAGGCGAAGCCACATCTGACCCGGTCACAGGCGAATACAAAATTGTACTTCCCTACGGCCAGAAATACACAATGCGGGCCGTCGCCAAAGATTTTATTGCCATAGGCGATAATATTGACCTGACTCAACCCAAAGCCTTTCAGGAAATTAAAGGCAAAGAACTCAAATTGGTCCAGATAAAGGAGGGGGGAATAATCCCTTTGAACAATATATTCTTTGACGTAGGCAAAGCCGAGTTAAAACCCGAGTCCAGCCCTGAACTTGATCGGTTGATAACGACCCTGAACGAGACGCCGAAAATGACGATTGAGGTCCGTGGGCATACCGACAATACGGGTTCCAATGAGATAAACAATAAACTCTCTCAGGATCGTGCTGATGCCGTTCGGGAGTATTTCATCAGTAAAGGCATTGAGCCTGACCGTATTGCCAGCAAAGGCCTGGGCGAATCTAAGCCCGTCGCGACCAACGATACCGAAATCGGTCGCCAGCAAAATCGACGGGTAGAGTTTGTGATTGTGAAGAAGTAAGTTAATATCGACGGCTTTACTTCACCTTTAAAAAACATTACTTACTCGCTAACTATAAGGCCCGGTTTGTGTTATTCCCGTAACTAAAACAACGTATAATTTCACCCATTTAGAAACAAGCAATGCAACTTAACGCTGGCTGTGAACTTTCATTTTATGCCGAAACCCCAACTCCATTAATTCTCATGCTTCGCCCTCGTTCAGGGGCTGGGCAGTGGATTATCCGGGAAGAATATCAAATTACACCCGCGGTTAATATTACCGAATTTACAGACATGTATGGCAATCTCTGCCAGCGAGTTGTGGCCCCGGAAGGTCCATTCTCGATTCATTTTTCGGCCACTGTTCAAACGGCCGATTTGATTGATACTGCCCCCGGTGCGCCTTATACCCCCGTTGAAGATTTGCCCGATGATGTGCTGCATTATACCCTTCCCAGTCGGTATTGCCAGTCGGATCAGTTGGGTGATTTAGCCGTTCAAATTACGAAAAATACAGAGTCGGGCTATGATCAGGCCGAAGCGATTCGAAAGTGGATTCACGAGACAATTACATACGAATATGGAACCAGCGATGCCAGTACATCGGCGGTCGATACGGCGAAAAATAGAATTGGAGTCTGCCGGGATTTTACTCATCTTGGTATCACGCTTTGCCGCGCCCTGAATATCCCAGCCCGAATGGTTGTCGGCTATTTATACCAACTCGACCCGATGGATCTTCACGCCTGGTTTGAGGCTTATGTAGATGGCCGTTGGTTTACGTTTGATGCCACACAAAAAAAACCACGCGGCAACCGAATCACAGTAGCTTACGGACGCGATGCCGCCGATGTGGCCTTTACAACGCAATTTGGAATAATGACACTCAATACGATGAAAGTATGGGTTGATGATGCCCAGAGCGATTCAGACGAGAGTGAAAAAAATGCAGACGAGGCTCCAA
>JANXVQ010000728.1 GCA_025351545.1 Spirosoma sp. | reverse complement strand
GTCGGATAATGATGATGGGGCGTTACCGACACCATCCGAATCGGTTGTTTTTGGCAGAGAGCCTCCAATGCATTGACATCTATTCCATGTTCATCAACGGGTACTGAGATCACGATTGCGCCCGCCTTTCGAAAATTCATGGTAGCGCCAGACCAGGTTATCTCGCCTGTTACAACTACATCGCCCGGTCGTAAAAGCACTTGACTGGTTAGGTGTAGCCCCATAATACTGCCGCGTGTAATCAGCAAATTATCGGGCGTGGTACGCAAACCACGGGTTTCGTTTAAATAAATAGAAAGCTGCTCGCGCAACAACAGATGTCCTTTTGTATCACCATAACCGAAGTGCTGTTGGGGGTTACCCCACCGAAAATAGGACCGATAGGCTCGGCTTAGTTCCTCCATCGGTGCCAGCCGAATATCAGGAAAGCCATCATCTAAACGCAATCCATCCTGATTCGTCAACACAGGCCTAACCAGCAAATCGAGTGTATCGAAGGCATAGCCTGGCTTTTCAGTCGGTACACCATAGGGCGAGGCAATAGCATAATCAGGGTCTAGCCGCAATTCCTGCGGTTTAACTTCCGGAAAATGAGCTGCCACATACGTACCGCTGCCTGCCCGACTTTCGAGCCAATCCTGCGCTATCCCTTCGTCATAAGCCGCTACAATAGTTTGGCGATTTAAATCAAGTAAATCAGCCAGTTGTCTTGTACCGGGCAATCGTTGCCCCGGTGCCAGCACGCCAGTATGAATAAGTTGGCCAAGTTGATTACTCAATTGGACAAAAACAGGTGTAGAAGACGATTTATCAAACTGAATCAATGACTTAAAAGGGATCATAACCGGACTAGCCAATTTATCAAAAGTGGACGGTTTGCATAGACCACTAAAGCAAGACATTTGTCGTATAAAAAGCAAGAAAATTTATGCAAACTCCCCGTACAACCCCCAGCCGATTAGCGAAACGTGCTCACTACGACGCCGAAACCATCCATCCTATTCTGGACGAAGCCTTATTTTGCACCGTCAGTTTTGCGGTCGATGGGCAACCAATGGCAATTCCCACCGCCCTTGCCCGGCAGGGTGACAAAGTTTATATTCATGGGTCGGTTGGGAGTCATTTCATTCGCGAGATTGAGAAAGGCGGGCCAGTTTGTATTACAGTTATGCTGACCGATGCGCTGGTTTTAGCCAAATCGGCCTTTCATCACTCGGTCAATTATCGCTCGGTAGTTATTTTCGCCAATGCCGAAAAAGTAACCGACGAAACCGAACGAATGAATGTGCTGGCTTTGATTACAGACCATCTCATTCCGGGTCGATGGGATGACCTCCGCCCCACCACCGACAGCGAAATGCGTAAAACTACAGTGCTGTCGTTTTCGCTAGCCGAAGCCTCGGCCAAAGTCCGTACGGGTCCCCCAAGCGACGATCCTGAAGATGAAGATTTACCTACCTGGGCGGGCATAATTCCAATGCAAACAGTGCGGCTTGCTCCTATTCCCGCAGATAATAACACAGGGACGCTATTGCCTGATTATTTACAGTAAATTTATCCATTTATGTTGCCAATCAACGACTTACTTCTCTTCTCACTGGCCGCGCTGGGCCTGGTACTCAGCCCCGGACCGGACTAGCCATGCGAATGGCCATTGACAAAGGTAAGTAATTGCCATTCAGTCATTTACGCTAAACTCCAGACCGAGATGTACGTCCCCAAAAACTTTTCGGTAACCGACCGCGATACGTTATTTCAGTTTATCCGCGAGAATTCGTTTGCCTTACTTGTCACGACTGGCGACGATGGCGTTCCGGTAGCCACACACATTCCCATTGAGCTTTTACCCACAGAGGGAGACCAATTCCAGTTGGTTGGTCATTTGGCAAAGGCTAACCCGCAATGGAAATTACTGGGTCGAGATACGCCCGCGTTAGCCATTTTCTCAGGCCCTCATCGCTATATTTCCTCCTCGTGGTACGATCACGTTAATGTACCCACCTGGAACTATATTTCGGTACATATTACGGGTCAAACAACCCTCTTGACTCAGGATGAAACGTTGGAATTTCTACGCAAACAGGTTGATAAACACGAAGCTCATTCAACCTGCCCAGTATCTATTGAAAGCATGACGGAGGACTTTGTCCGGAGAGAAATACGTGGCATTGTAGCCTTCAAAATGACCATTGACAACATACAGGGTGCGGCTAAACTAAGCCAGAATCGAGACGATAAAAACTATCAGAGTATTATAACTGAACTACAGAAACAAGGCGATCAAGATGCCGATGCTATAGCCACCGAAATGGCCGCCCGGCGGTCTAAAAGTGGCCAATAACTGATCGAGATTAGGTTACAGATTCTACATATCACCCAATAAATCAGAACAAATCATGGCCAAAAAGCATCGCTACTCCCTAAAAGTCAAGTGGAATGGAAATTTAGGGCAGGGAACGAGTTCGTATAGATCGTATGAACGAAGTCATATTATCTCGGCCGAAAATAAGCCGGAGATTGCAGCCTCGTCTGATGCTGCTTTTCGTGGCGATAAGACAAAATATAACCCTGAAGAGTTGCTGATAGCATCGCTATCCAGTTGCCATATGCTCTCGTATTTGCATCTATGCGCCGAAGCAGGCGTTACCGTTGTTGAGTACACCGATGTGGCAACAGGAACAATGGTGGAAACGCCGGATGGTGGTGGGCATTTCAGTGAAATAACCCTCTACCCTGTCGTTATTGTTGCAGAGCCGATAATGGTGGACAAGGCAAATGAATTACATCATCAGGCAAATAAGCTATGCTTCATTGCTAATTCCTGCAATTTCCC
>JANXVQ010000685.1 GCA_025351545.1 Spirosoma sp. | reverse complement strand
GTCGTTGAGCAATTAGCCAACGTGCTTACAGGCCGTTTCCAGTGGACCACCTAAACAGTTACAGTTGGAGAACGCATAGATATAATAATCAAGTATTTTGTCAAGCATGAACGGTATTCTTTATACGTCTAGCTAAAAAATGTTCTAACCGTTTCTCTAATTCTTGTTGTAGACCACGCTTGTTCAGTAACAGAGTTCTATTTCTTTGGAGAATAAGCATCTCCTGAATCAGTTTGACGTGTTCCGGCTGACCAGAGCAAACATTACGTAGCAGTTCCTCTTCCCGGTGAAGCTTCTCAATATGCTTTGGCATATCAAGGTTGGTGTTATAAATACGACTATAAATATCAGCTACTTTAGGGCTGAATACACTATCGCGGAACCAGGTTAGTTGGATGGCTACCAGTTCCTGATGAGTAATCAATTCCATCATATCGCCCTGCGAATCCTGAATTTCCTTTTGGGCCTCTAACAACATGGTCAGAAATTCAGCCCGAATTTTGGGGGTGTATGGCCCCCAGGTATTTTCGTCGTCGTCTTTATAGACGCTTTCAACCCGTCGGCGTTTTTCCCGTGAGTCACGATTCGAGCGTTCCACCAAAATTTTGTTTCGGAGTTCCATAAGTGGTTCTATCCAGTCATCGCCGTTCATCACTAAACCTTCCATTGACTTATCACGGCTTACAACCGTGCACACCCAGCAACCAAACCGACTTTGCCCGCAGGAGGGGGTCGTCTCGTCAATTACCAACGGGCAATCACCATCTGTATTAGCGTTACGATATAGCGTCTGTAACTCTTTATGTTTTCCACCCCAGGGCGGGTCTACCTGCATTAGGTATTGCCAAACCTCGTTGGTCGTAATATCATGCAAGGGCGCATAAACAAACGCATTGGGCAGCATATGCTTGCGGAGTCGCTGCCCTTTTAGTTCATGCCGTTTCATGGATCGAGCGCGATTTTGGCTCTCTTCAGTACGCGTACCAAGCAAGATTACAGCCTCGCCTGCTTCACTGATTTTTTCCTGAATAAAACGCGTTGTTGGATTAATTTTGAGCCGTTCGGTACACCACCGAAACGAGTTGGTAGGAGCCGGGTAGCCTTTTCCAATGAGATTAACCCAGAATGTATCTTCAAGTCGGGGCGTCGTGCGATGAACACTGATTGGCATCCCCTGTTGAGTTGCCGATTTTTGTAGCAACGTCAGCGTTCGATTGATGAAGGCCACAATTTTCGGATTTTCAACGAGCGTATCATTGCAGACAATATAAATACGGCGGTTTCTCGTCTCGGGCGGAATTTTCATAAGTGCCCGCCAAACTACCTGCAATAACATAGTTGAATCCTTACCACCACTGAATCCGATGATCCACGGACGCGGATTTTCGTCGTATAGGTATTGGTCAATTATTTCAGCTTCGATGAAGGGAAGTTTGAGCGACATAACGGTGATGGTATTGGCGAAAGTAGAACTATTAAACGAAGAAATGCACTTTTTACAAGCAAAAATTCGATAAAGATTCGGCCCAATAAAGTGATTTTCTGTCTCTCCGTCTATTCGGTTCATGATGTCTTGTCTCAAAGTAACAATACGACTGAATGTTAGGAGGTAATTATTTATCTAAGCTTGTCGTAACTCCGCTGAGAAACAACGTCTACCCTATTCTTTATTCATTCAATATGTCCAGAATCTGAATACAACCTACCTGAAAAATAAATCTCGAATGAATTTTTCATTTCCTCAACTATAAAAATACAACTACTTGTCGTATAGCCAGACGATGTGATTACTAACTGTAGTTGGCCCCTCGCACTGAAAGTCGGCTATCAGGCAACGGGTGAAACGTTTACGTACCTCAATCAGATTCGGACTCATACCCCTAATTAAAACCTAAAACCGCAACCGACATTCCCGATCAGCAGTCATTCCGACTCGCACAGGAACGATAGTCGGAAATTGCCTTTGAAGGGCAGCGCTGGTTTGATCTGGTACGTACTGGCCGGGCGATACCCTTACTAAACAGCAAAAAAGATCAGATTCGTCTGGTAACTACGCTGACCGACAATAATCTGGTGTTTCCCATCCCCCAAAGCCAGATCGACATTAACAAAGAAAAAATAAAGCAGAATCCGGGGTATTAAATGAATGTTGTGAGCTTTTGTGTGGAGTCAGGTTCTCAAACCTGACTGCCGGAGTGATGTCGGGTTCTCAAACCCGACACAGGAATCGGAAACTTTGCTGTATCGGATTTGAGAATCCGACACCACTGGACACCACTGGATAGACGAAAACGACTAAACTTTATCAATAAGCGAATGAACAGACGGGAAGCAGTAACGCAGGTTGCGTGGATGGTAGGCGGAATCCTTTCGGCGCCAACCCTTCAGGCTATGAATCGCTGGGAGCAGATCGCCACATCAGGAACGCCCCTCAATCGTATGGGTTCGTTTCTGAACGAGACACAACACGCGATTATGGCTCGAGTCTCCGACTTGATCATACCCCATACCGATACCCCCGGCGCTCTTGATGTGGGGGTGCCCGATTTTATCGAAGTCATGCTTCGCGACTGTTACAAAAAGTCCGCGCAGGATTTATTTTTAGAAGGTCTTGGTAATCTTGATCGGAAAGGTTTCCTGACGTTGTCGCCTGATCAACAAACTGCAACGCTGAAACAGGTTGAAGCTGATGCTCTAAAAAACAGTAATGTATCGTTCTGGCAACTGATTAAAGAACAGACATTGCTGGGTTACTTTACGTCGGAAGCAGGGATTAAAGCGTCGTTTGATTATCAGCCCATTCCGGGACGATTCGAGGCTATCAAGATCAAACCCGGTCAGAAAGATTTCATGTATGGCAATCAGGCTTAATCGCACTTACTCATTTATCTGTCATAACATTCATTAGCCAAAATCCATGAATCTGAATATCAAAGCAGAAAAAGCTCAAACGTATGATGCCATTGTCGTTGGGTCAGGAATGACTGGGGGATGGGCAGCAAAAGAACTGACCGAAAAGGGATTAAACGTTTTGGTACTTGAACGAGGCTATGAAATCAAGCACGTTGAGGATTATAAAACAGCGTTCAAAGATCCCTGGGAGTTTGAACACCGGGGTAAAATCTCCAACGTAGCCGCCGAGGAGCATTATGCCAGCATGTATTTTTCGGCCAAAGAAGGCTCGCAATACCTATACACGAATGATAAAGAAAACCCGTACATCCAGAAGCGACCTTTCAACTGGATTCGGGCGTATCACACAGGCGGCAAATCGTTGCTGTGGGGTAAGCACACCTACCGTTGGAATCGTGAGGATTTCATGGCGAATGCCAAACAGGGACTTGGTATCGACTGGCCCATTCGGTACGAAGAGCTAGTTCCGTGGTATAAGTACGTCGAAAAATTCGTGGGTATTAGCGGTCAGGCCGAGGGTTTAGCCGTCTTACCGGATAGTACATTCCTGCCGCCGATGGCCATGACGGCCCCCGAAATCCATTTGAAAAAATCGGTGGCTCAAAAGCTGAATCGGCCTATCATTATGGGCCGGGTGGCTCACCTGACCAAACCGCAACCTTGGCATTCGGCGTTAGGCCGGGCTACCTGTCAGTTTCGGAACCGGTGTTCGCGGGGTTGTCCATTTGGCGCTTATTTCAGTTCACTGGCCGCTACGTTGCCAGCCGCTCGCCAAACCACCCGGTTGACGGTGATTCATAATGCCATTGTGAAAGAAATACTGCTGGACGATAAAGGACAGAAAGCCAAAGGGGTTCGGGTTATTGATCAGAACACAATGGAAGTGCGGGAATTTTACGCCAAAATAATTTTCCTCAACGCCGGTACAATTGGCTCTACTTCCATTTTGATGAACTCAAAATCGGCCCGTTTCCCGAATGGGCTTGGTAACGACAGTGATCAATTAGGACGCAATTTGATGGATCATCACCTGAGTGTAGGCGCCAGAGCCGACATCGAAGGTTTTGAGGACGACTATTATTTCGGGGCGCGTCCGGGTAGTTTGTACATTCCACGTTTCCGAAACTGGGGCAACGACAAACGAGATTACCTCCGGGGATTTGGTTACCAGGGGGGCGCTTCTCGCACCGACTATTCACGGGGTGCAACCGAACCAGGTTTTGGCGCCGATTTTAAGAAAAAAATGGCGCAGCCCGGTCCGTGGAAAATCAACCTCAGCGGCTTTGGCGAAGTCCTGCCAAATCCTAACAATCGCTTCACACTCAGCGAAGATCAGAAAGATAAATGGGGCTTGCCACAGGTTGTTTTTGATGCTGATTTTGGCGAAAATGAACTGGCTATGCGGAAAGACATTATGAACGACGGGGCCGAAATGCTGGAAGCGGCTGGTTTCAAAAACGTAGTTGCCTACGACAACCCCGTTGCACACATGGGTTTGGGTATTCACGAAATGGGGACAGCCCGGATGGGGAAAGACCCAAAAACGTCAGTCCTCAACAAGTTTAATCAGGTTCATGCCTGCAAAAATGTGTTCGTGACAGATGGTTCGTTCATGGTCTCATCGTCGAATGTAAACCCATCGCTAACCTATATGGCACTCACTGCCCGCGCGGCCAATTATGCCGTAGAACAGCTAAAGGCCCATAATCTTTGAGAACGGAAGAGAAGTATAAAGTAATGTCAGATTCACTAGGTTTTGAGAAACCTCACTGGTGTCGGGTTTTAGAACCCGACACCACTTATATGCAAAGGCGACACATTATTTTCTGGCTATATATGCTGATTTTTTGTCCTCAGTTTTTATCCGCACAGACGAAGAGTGGGAAAAAATCAGCGCTTGTTGTTGCCTTCGATACGACGAATAAACCGATTCGATTTGGTGTAGGCTATCTGGAAAAAGCACTCCAGAAATCGGGGCAATCTGTCAAGACGATGTTACTTGTATCGGACGCGAAAGGCGCGGCTATTACTATTCGGATTGTGCCTTCCCGGACGGAGTTATCTATTCGGGAAGAAGGTTACCGGCTTAGTTATCAGCACACTAACCTACTGGTAACCGCTACCGATTCTGTAGGGACTATGTACGGTGTAATGGACGCAGCCGAACAGATTGGGATGGGGAAAACCTGGAGAACACTCACCACAAAAATAGCCAATCCGCACCTGACCGTTCGGGCGTTGAAGGTTAATTTGCCCTGGTCTTCTTACCGATCCGGCCCGGCGATGGAGTTGCATACGGACGTATGCCGGGACCTGAACTATTGGCAGCGTTTTTTGGATCAGATGGCCGGGAATCGCTTTAATGTCCTGTCTCTTTGGAATGTCCATCCGTTCTCCTACATGGTGAAGCCGACCAATTTTCCTGCGGCTAATAGCTTTTCGGCTCAGGAAATGGCCGACTGGAAACGTTTCTGGACAGCCCTGTTTCGGATGGCAAAAGAGCGGGGCATTGCCCCGTACATTGTCAACTGGAATATTGCAGTATCCCCCGACTTTGCAAAGCATTATGGTGTTAAGGAACGGAATGACACGTCGGCTATTGTGTTAAGCGCTACACGCGTGAAGTCGTTACGCAGGTTATTAACGAATATCCTGATTTAGCCGGTATCGGGATTACGCTGGCCGACTGGATGAGCAATTTCAAGACAGCCGATTCTTCCTTACCGGACATGACGCCCAAAGACCGCGAAGACTGGCTTTCGGAGACAGTAATAGCCGGCATCAAAGCGGCCAACCGCCCGGTTAAGTTGCTGCATCGCTCGGTGCTTTCAGCCGATCCGGTCGAGATGCGACGCGTCATTAACGATGCTCACCTGCCCGATACAACTTTAGTAGAAATTAAATTCAACTGGTCTCACGGGCATTCTACGCCCGTGCTGGCCTTAACGCATGACTCCCATTCGGGCAAGCGGGACGATGGTTACTGGAACCCCCTACCAGCTAATTATCGCATCCAGTGGATGATTCGGAATGAGGATTTTTTCATTCTGCGTTGGGGACAATCCGATTTTATCCGTCGGCATATTGCGCAAAACACGGCCCCTTACGTCAACGGCTACTTTGTGGGTTCTGAAGGTTATATACCCGCAAGGGATTATTCACATATCGAAAATTCGCATCGTACCTGGGCGTATGCCTTCGAAAAGCAATGGCTGTTTTATCAGCTTTGGGGCCGTTTGTTATACGATCCAGCCACACCTGATGCTGTTTTTGAAGCCAGTTTTGCCAGTCGTTACGCACTTAAATCCGGCAAACTGATGCTGGAAGCCACGGCTGCCGCCAGCCAGATGCCCTTACGCTTGGCTTCCTTTTACGGCTCAACCTGGGATTATACCTTGTATTCAGAAGGATTTCTATCGCCATTTTCGGCTGGCAAAGGAGTCCAGGATACTGTTTCTTCCTTTATTTCCATCAATGAATTAATTGATCATTCAACCTTAGACCCGGCTTATATTTCCATAAAAGACTATGTTACCGGCATACAGGAAAAGCAGGTAGTTCCTGCCGGAAAGATTAGTCCACTGGCACTTGCCGATTTATTGGACACCGATAGCCAAACAGTGTTTGATCGAGTGCAGCAACTACGACCCAACCCGAATCCTACGCTAGTCTGCGAGCTGGCGGATTTAGAAACCTGGGCCTATCTAAGCCGCTATTTTGCTGATAAACTTAGAGCTGGTGTAGCCTTACAAACTTACCGGCTGTATCAGGACAAAACGCAGCAACAGAAAGCTGTCCTTCTACTCACCCGTTGCCTGGCGCACTGGCAAAAAGTGAGCGAAATTACGGCTAGCCATTATCACGAAGTTCCTTACATTGAGGGGTATTTATCCAAAGAAAATGCTTACAAAGATGCCCGACGTTTTTCCTGGACCAACTATCTGCCGCAGGTTGAGCGCGACATTAACCTAGCAAAAGATGGCAACCTTGTAGGCGTGAAGTAACCTGCTAACTGTGTAAATTAATGAGGTTAACGGAAAAATATCGAATAAAACGGACATTTCATTAAACTTGCAAGCAACCCGGTAACCCTGGCCCGGGAAGTCCAGGTCAAACGGAAAGGCATGCGGGTATTAGGCAACGTGAATATTGTCTGTAAGCTCACCGATGCGTTAAGCTTGAATATTTTATTGGGTGCCACCTCCTACAGTTCGAGAGGTTCGCGCAGATTCCCGCTTTTTTCAACAATGCAGCCACAGGGAAAAAGATGGCTTTATCGATAAAAATGGCACTCTCGTCAAGCTTCCTTCTGCAACGTCGCAGGCATATACCAAAAAATATATTACTCCGGTAGCTACTGCCAACGACAGTCGGGCAAACTGGAAGGTAATACGGTATGCTGATGTTTTGTTAATGTACGCCGAAGCGTTGAATGAAAACGGTAAAACCGCTCAGGCCCTGCCTTTTATCAATCAGGTATGTACTCGGGCCGGTTTAACAGGCTACAGTGCCCTCACCAGAGATGAGCTACGCGAAAAAATTTGCCTTGAGCGTCGATTAGAGTTGTCGTTTGAGGGCGTACGGTGGTTCGATTGAGTTAGAACGGGCCGGGCATTTGACACGCTTAAATCACAGGGAATGAAAGATTACATGATGGTTTTTGCTGTCCCCCTCAGCCAGGTTCAGTTGATAAACAACCGGGTTCTGTTTTTACAAAATCCGGGTTACGAATGAAACCGGCGAGTCCGGCTATGCCTGTCAAAGTACCCTAACCCACCTAACGCGCCTTTTTTCGCTCATACTTACTCATGGAAAGAAGAGATTTTATTAAAACCACCGGTCTTATAGGCGGTGCTTACGCGCTCTCAATGCCTGCTGGTCTGGCTAACTCGTCGGCCAGTGTACTCGCGCCAACGACTCCGTATTGGCTCGACGGGCCGATGCGGTGGGCGCAACTTGCCTTTGTCGAACGCGACCCCGGTCATTATGATCCTGATTTCTGGCTCAGTTACTTCAAGAAAATACATGTTGACGGCGCTTTGTTAAGTGCCGGTGGCGTCGTGGCTTTTTACCCGACCAAAATTCCGTTGCATCACCGGAGCGATTTTATGGGCAACTCCGATACACTGGGTTATCTGGTGGAGGGCTGCAAAAAGCTGGGCATCAAAATCATGCTTCGGACCGATCCACACGCAGCCCGGCAGGATGTTTACGACGCGCACCCCGACTGGATTGCCGTCAATCCGGATGGTACAAAGCGCCGTCATTGGGCCAATCCGGATTTATGGGTAACCTGTTCATTCGGCCCCTATAATTTCGAGTTTATGCCGCAGGTGAACCACGAAATTATGGAGCTTTACAAGCCAGAAGGCATCTTCTCAAACCGCTGGGCTGGCCATGATATTTGTTACTGCCAACATTGTGTGAGCAATTTCAAGGCCTATTCTGGTTTGGAACTTCCCAAAAAACCCGATAAACTCGATCTGACGTACCGGAAATATAATGACTGGCGGATCAAACGATTACGGGAATTATGGGCCTTGTGGGACGATGGGATCCGTAAACAACAGCCCAACTCCCGATTCATACCAAACGGGTTTCCCGACAAGGTACTAACGGGTAAAGAAGCCGATCTTTTCTTTGCTGACCAACAGGCCCGTCGTGGTCTTACGCCACCCTGGGCGAATGGCAAAGGCGCTAAAGAACTACGGTCTACTTTAGGTCTGAAACCGCTGATTGGCATATTCAGCATCGGGATAGAAGAAGAATATCGCTGGAAAGACTCCGTTCAGAACGATGCCGAAATCCGGATTTGGGTGGCCGAGGGGACTGCCAACGGGATGCGCCCCTGTTTTGTGAAGTTTGGTGGCGACATCTACGATAAGCGTTGGATGGATGCCGTAGCCAAATTATATGAAGGCTACTATAAAAACGAAAAATACCTGCGAAACACGGCATCGATGGCCCGCGTTGGCGTCGTGTATTCGGAACAAACCGACCGCAATTACGGCGGTCAGCCGTGGCAGCAGAAAAGCAGTGACCATCTGGACGGTATCTACCATAACCTGGTGGAGAGCCGGGTTCCGTTCGATATGGTGAATGACCGGCTGCTCAGTCCTGATGACTTGAAGCGGTTTAAATTGTTGATACTGCCCAATATCGCGGCTCTTTCTGATGCGCAATGCAAGCAATTACAGGCATTCGTGGACAATGGTGGCAGTATTGTATCAACGTTTGAAACGTCACTTTATGACGAAGAAGGCAAGCAACGTTCCGACTTCGGCCTGGCCAGTTTGTTTGGCGTTTCCTACGACAAGAAAGTGGAAGGGCCCATGCGAAATAGTTATCTGCAATTGCGGCAGGATGCCAAAGACAGCCAAACGGTGGCCATATTGAAAGGGCTGGACGGTACACCCCGGATCATCAATACAATTTATAAAGTCAATGTAAAGCCCACGACGAAATTTTCCAGCCCAATCACACTCATCCCTACGTATCCCGATTTGCCAATGGAGGATGTGTACCCACGCGTGGCCCAAACCGATACGCGTGAACTCTACCTACGGCAGGTTGGCAAAGGCCGGGTCGCGTATATTCCCGGCGATCTGGACCGGTCGTTCTGGCAAATAATGGGCACCGATCACGGGCAACTCCTGAGTAATGTTATCCATTGGGCTCTGGATGAAGAACCCATTGCTTCGGTGAAAGGGCCGGGCGTGATTGATGTCAATGTCTGGCGTCAGGAGAAATCCATGACTGTCCATCTGGTGAATCTTACCAACCCAATGATGATGAAAGGGCCTTTCCGGGAGTTGATTCCTGTAGAAGCACAGGTAACTGTCAACGTGCCGGTCGGGGCAAAAGTGACGGGTGTGAAATTATTGATGAGCGGGCTAACCCCGAAGTATGAACTAAAAAGTGGTACGTTAACCGTAACAGTCCCCAAAATTCTCGACCACGAGATTGTCGCGCTGGATTTGGCGTAATGCTGTGGTGTCGGTTTCTCAAAACCGACATTTCACGTTGACAATTGGGTCGGTTTTGAGAAA